>JBJHCA010000001.1:0-85289 GCA_050485785.1 Saprospiraceae bacterium
GGACTACACACTTATGGTGGGCTGGCCGGCCGGGATATGGAAGCCATTGCCGTGGGTATAGCCGAAAGTCTGAGCAATGATCATCAGAAAGCAAGGATAGGCCAGGTTGAATACCTCGGAAATAAAATGATACAGTTTGGCATTCCTATCGTTAAACCCATTGGTGGGCACGGTATTTTTGTAGATGCCCGCAGGTTTTTACCGCATATTCCTCAGGATCAGTTCCCTGCACAGCGCCTGGCCGCTGAAATATATCTCGACTCCGGAGTGCGGACCATGGAAAGGGGCATAGTTTCTGCAGGTCGGAAACCCGATGGTGAACACTATTATCCCCGGCTGGAATTGGTAAGGTTTACCATACCTCGCAGGGTTTACACTCAGGCTCACATGGATGTGGTGGCAGAGTCGGTTGCCGAAGTCTGGGAAAAACGCGATAGCATAAATGGGATGAAGATGGTGTATGAGCCTAAATATCTTCGGTTTTTCCAGGCTAAGTTTGAATTGTTGTGATACGGCCTTCTCTGATATCTCCGGCCTCCATTGTTGTAGTGGGGGCTTCAGCCAACACCTCCAAACCCGGTGGTAAAGTGGTGCATAACTTGCTGACTCACAGGTTTCAGGGAAAACTTTACGCAGTTAATCCCAGGCCCTTGAATATTGAAGGTTTGCATTGCGTTTCTGATATCAGGGAATTACCTGTGGTCGACCTGGCCATTATCTCTATACCGGCTGCCCAGGTAGTTGAAACCGTAATGCTTCTACTCGAAAAAGGGGTCCGTTCGTTCATTGTTTATTCTGGTGATTTTGGCGAATCTGGCCAGGAAGGGGAGGAGAGAGAGCGCATACTGGTAACAATGGTCAACAATTACGGAGGTACGCTGATAGGGCCAAACTGCATCGGATTGATTACCGGATCATATAAAGGAGTATTTACCACACCGGTACCGGATTACTACTCCAACGGATGTGAATTGATTTCCAGTTCCGGGGCTACCGCTGTCTTCATTCTTGAAGCAGCACATACGTCAGGGCTTCGTTTCTCCAATATTTACTCGATAGGCAATGCAGCACAAACAGGTGTTGAGGAATTCCTGGAATATATGGATGCCACTTATCAGCCGGGTAGCTCCCCCAATATCAAGCTGTGCTATCTGGAGGATATCAGAAACCCGGCTAAATTCCTGAAGCATGCAGCTTCACTGGTGAGAAAAGGTTGCCGCATGGCTGCCATCAAAGCCGGATATTCAGAGGCGGGAAGCCGCGCTGCACTCTCCCATACCGGTGCACTGGCTACCCCTGACCGTCTGGTGAGAGCCCTCTTCAAAAAAGCCGGTATTGTTTATTGTGAAAGCCGTGAAGAGCTGATCAGCGTGGCATGTGTTTGGCAAATGAAGCCATTAACAGGCTCTAATATAGCTGTGATCACCCATGCCGGCGGTTCAGCTGTAATGGTGACTGACACTATTACGTCACGTGGACTCTTCGTCCCTCCTTTGAAGGAATCCGACAGCAATCAACTGGCTTCTGAGCTACACCCGGGTTCTACAGTGAATAACCCTATCGACTTTTTAGCTACTGGTACTGCCTATCAGCTGGCCCGAATTATTGATTATTGTGAAGAACTGGATTACATAGACGGCATGATCGTTGTATTTGGAAGCCCGGGCTTGTTTGATGTAACAGATGCTTACCAGGTACTTCACCAAAAATCGAGAACCTGCACCAAACCCATTTACTCCGTTTTGCCCTCACTGGTTAATGCCGGAGATGCCATCAGAATGTTTGTTGAACAAGGCAATGTTCACTTTCCTTATGAAGTAGCTCTGGGCAAAGCCCTGGCTTTGAGCTATACCCGTCCTGTTCCCACTGATGCTGAAACCGGAGAAGAACAACGCTCAAAAAGTATCAGGGCACAGGCGGGCCAGGGACTGATAAATATAAGATCAGGGCTTCAAATGCTTCAGTCAGCAGGGCTACCTGTTGCCGACACCTGGTTTTGTTCCGATCTGAAAGAAGTATCTCATTTAGCGAGTACTTTGACCTATCCTGTAGTGGCAAAACTGGATTCTGCCATGCATAAAACCGATTTGGGCGGAGTGTTCCTTAACATTCAAGATGCAAATGAACTCATACACCGTTCCCGGGAGTTAATGGGATTGACCGATGATGCCGGAGTTCAAATTCAACCGATGCTGGGCGGACATGAGTTTTACTTTGGCGTGGTGCGATATCCCGGCTATGGTCATCTGATCATGTGCGGGCTGGGCGGTGTTTTTGTGGAAATACTCAATGATGTGGCTTTTTGCCTGGCTCCTTTGTCTTCACATGATGCCATGGGTATGATCAAATCTCTGCAGGCTGCCAAAGTTTTTGATGGTTACCGGAACAAGCCCGGAATCAGCAGGGAACTTGTGGCTGAAATCCTCGTAAAACTTAGCCGGCTTGTCATTGCCGTACCGGAAATTGCAGAGCTTGACCTTAACCCGGTTATGATTAAAGGCAGCACCGCCTATATTGTGGATGCCAGAATTGTGTTGGTGTAATCAGTGAATAGTTTGTGGCCCTTTGAATGTCAATATTCCACAATACTCAGGATCAGTGCATAAAAAAAGGGAAGCAGCTTAGTACCGCTTCCCTTTTTTAATCTGAGATATACTTTACTGATTTGTCAACCCATTATCGCCCTGAATCGGTGGTCAGCAGATTGAAAAACTGATCCATCATTGGGGTAATGATAATTTCAGTTCTTCTGTTTTGTGCTTTGCCTTCGCGTGAGCTGTTAGTCGCTTTGGGAATGTACTCAGAACGACCACCGGCTGTCATCCTTTGCGGCTCAATATTGTGAACGGTGTTCAAATGACGAACTACAGATGTGGCACGCATAACGCTTAGATCCCAGTTGTCCTTGATACAGGCGGTAGAAATCGGATCGGTGTCGGTATGACCTTCAACGAGGATTTCAATGTCCTTATGGTCATTGAGCACTCTGGCCACCTTGCCCAATACCTCACGGGCTCTGGCTGACAGCTCGGAACTTCCGGAGCGGAACAGGAGCTGGTCAGAGATGGATACATAAACCACACCTTTCTTCACTTCAACCTGAATATCTGTATCGTCAAAATTGTCGAGTGAGCGCTTGAGGTTCATCACCAGCTGCAGATTGATAGAGTCTCTGCGCTGTACAGCAGTAGTGAGGTCAGATAGCTGACGGCTTTGCCTGTCAAGCTGCTCCAGTGAGCGCTTAATACTCTCAGCACCTGCTTTACTGACTACCGAAAGGTCTGCAAGACGATCGAGCAAATTCGTATTGGTTGCTTTCAACAATTCCATTTGTTCTTCCATGGAGCGAAGCTGATTTCTGGCAGATGACAGTTCGCTGTTTCGCGCTTCCAGATCTCTTTTTAACTGTTCGTTAGAGTCGGAAAGTCCGGCATTGCGATCCATACATTCAACCAGTGCAAACTGTCTTTCCTGAAGACTGGCCTCAAGTTCATTGTACTTCTTCTTACTTACACATGAAGTAAGCATGGCTAAAGCAAATATTCCTACGATAATCTTTTTCATGGTGACGGGTTGAGATTTGTGATTTAATAAATAGGGTTTAAAATCGTGGCAAAGGTCTAAAAATTTTAGAAACTTGCCGGAAAAACATTTTTAGTAAAAAACATAACGTACAGAAGTAATTCGCGGTTTAACGCGGCTTTTTCAGGTTTATTTTTACCTATGACAACTGGCGACAAAATTATGTTGACCCGGCTATTAAATTTAGATATTCATTATATAACATAAGCTGATAATAAGAGCAATAATCAAAAACATACATTATTCAAACCTTCAGCCAATTTTATTTCCCTGCTTTTCTTAGCTTTGTTCCCGCACTCACTGAATTTTTCAGTTTGGGTCTATTTATATTGCGTTCAGATAATCTTTTATGAAGCCCATTAAAATTATTGAGGTAAGAAGTGAACTCGGTGCCGGAACCAGAGGTTCGAGCTTGGGTGCAGAAGCACTCAAACTGGCATCACTGGAGCATAAATCTGATTTTTTCGGCAAATACAGATCCACCGTAATCAGGGACACTTCCAACCTGCTGTATAAAACCACCAAACGGTCCAACGCCAAGCGGATCGAAGGGATCATTAAAATTTTTGACCGACTTTCCGTAGCAGTTTACCGCACGCTGTTTGCCAGGCAGTTTCCCGTAGTTATTACCGGCGATCACAGTTCAGCCGGCGGAACTATTGCCGGAATTAAACTGGCTTATCCTTCAGAACGAATCGGTGTAATATGGATCGACGCTCATGCGGATATCCATACTCCGTATACTACACCTTCCGGCAATATCCATGGAATGCCGTTGGCTACTGCTTTGGGTATCGATAATATCGAAAGCCAGACCAACCAGGTTTCCGGCCAGACTGCCCGCCTTTGGTCGTACCTTAAGAATCTGGGTGAGATCAAACCCAAACTCTCTTCAGATGACCTGGTTTATGTAGGCTTAAGAGATCTGGAAAAACCTGAAAGGGATTATATTGAGAAGCATCAGGTGAAAGTAATTCCGGTTGAGGACTTCAGGTCATCTTCAATTGCTGATCGATGCCGGGAAGCACTGGAGCACCTGAGCCACTGCACAAAAATCTACATCACGTTTGACGTGGATGTAATTTCTTCTGACCTGGTGGAAGGCACAGGCACCCGTGTACCGGGAGGGTTTACTTTTGAAGAGACGGCTCTGATTCTTGAATGCCTTTGTACCGATCCGAGAATTTGCTGCCTCGAAATTACAGAGATCAATCCTTTGCTCGATGTAAAGAATCAAACTGCCAAAAACGTGTTTCCCGTGTTTTTGAGAGCAGTGGAAAGGATTCAGAAAACCCTGAAAAAACATTCGGATAAGCCGACAGGTAAAAAGAAAAAGAAAGTTAAATCCGAAACCCGCTTATAACTTTGTGGCCCTGGTCATTTCCCTTTTACCCGGCGGACCCGGTAGCCTTTCTACAATAAATCCGAGCTCCTTGAGATTGCGTTTAAATTGCCCCTGGGCACAGTAGGTCACCAAAATGCCGTCTTTTCTTAGTGCCTTGTGCAGTATTTTGAGCATTTTCATTTCCCACAGCTCAGGCTGGGCACCAGGCGCAAATGCATCGTAATAGATCAGATCAAACTCGCGCTCAAAGTCAATTTCCTCAAATCTGGACTGTTGTTTGTAAATCCTGAAGGTATCGCCAAGCTTCAATACAGTATTCCACTCTTTTTGATGCATGGCGTAAAACTCCTTTCTGAAATCATGCGCATTGAGAAGTTGGGGGTAGTTAAGTTGGTGAGCCAGCCTCACACTGACCGGAAATGCTTCCACAGCATGATAATAAACCCTTAAATCGCGCTGTACGGATTCCAGATAGGTAAGAAATGCATTAAGACCGGTGCCAAACCCCATTTCAAGAATACGAACCTTTTGATCCAGAACGCTGAGCATTCTCAGACCACTCTGAATAAAAACGTGGCTCGATTCGCGGATGGCACCGTTCAATGAGTGATAGGGCACGCCATAAACATCGGAATGTAGAGTGTGGGATCCGTCGTCAGTAGTAACTAGCTTGATGTCTTTCATGGCCGCTCGGTTTGGAAATTGCCGGTTGGTTGATCCCATTACAACCTGACCAGAAAAGCTGGATGCTATACGAAAGGGATTGGCTACATGGTAGGCAGCAATACAGCGATCGTTTCAACAAACTGCTCGGCAGAAAGCGAAAAGTCATAAGGGCAGCCATATCCTCTGTTGCATGAACTCAGGCCGGCCAGGAGCAGTAATAATAATCCGGTAAACAAAAGCCCGGAAAAAGAAATGCGCTTCATGATATATATTTCGTTACAGCAATCATAACTCAGCCTGCAAAGATATTGTTGTTTAGGTTATTTTCCTAATTTGCATTTTTTTCTTCTCAATGAAACATCAACATTACCATTTGATTGCCATTGGTGGCAGTATCATGCATAATCTTGCCCTCGAACTCAAAAGCCAGGGCTTTACCGTTAGCGGCTCGGATGATAAAATTTATGATCCTGCACGTTCCCGACTTGAGCTGGCAGGCTTGCTCCCGACCAAGGAAGGTTGGTTTCCTGAAAAACTGCATCAATATCCCGATGCCGTAATTCTTGGCATGCATGCTAAAAAGGATAACCCGGAGTTGAAAGAAGCCATTCGTCTGAATTTGCCCATCTTTTCCTTTCCAGATTTTGTAACGCAAATGACAAAAATGGCGGGAACCAGAATTGTAATTGCAGGAAGCCATGGAAAAACTACCACCACTTCCATGATCCTCCATGTGCTGAAACACCTGAAAATTGAAACCGATTATCTCGTGGGAGCACAGCTTGAAGGTTTTGAACGAATGGTCAGGCTGAGAAATGCTTCCATTGCTGTGTTTGAAGGTGATGAATACTTGTCCAGCGCTATTGACAGCCGGTATAAGTTTTTGCACTACCGGCCCAATATTGCGGTGATAACCGGGATTGCCTGGGACCACATGAATGTTTTTCCCACACTGCAATTGTATTTCGATGCCTTCAGGCAGTTTACAGACAGCTTGCCTCAGAATGCTGTGCTGATCATGTATGCCGGTGATGAAGCGCTCAGAAATCTGGCCGCTGATGTTCGCAGTGATATCAGGATTGTATGGTACAGTGCACCTGAAGCCGGATCCGACAGCCGGGGAACGGTTTTTGAAGATGATGGGCGGGTTTATCGTTACCCGTTTTTTGGCCGGCACAATCTTGAGAATATGGCAGCAGCATTGGAGGTTTGCACAAGCCTTTCCATTTCGCGACACGAATTTTTAAGTGCTATGGAAACTTTTCGAGGCGCGGCAAAACGACTGGAAGTTGTTTGGGACAAGCCGGGGTTTACTGTATTCAGCGATTTTGCGCACGCACCTTCCAAAGTGGCTGCCGCCGTTAAGGCGGTTCGCGGACAATACCGCGGAAGATATTTGATCAGCCTTTTGGAACTGCACACCTACAGCAGCCTGAACAGGAATTTTGTTCCTCAGTATAAAGGAGTGCTGCAGGATGCCGACAAGGCAGTGGTTATCTATGACCCGCAGGCCATGCAACTCAAAGGAATGGAGCCGATGGATGAAGCAACCATACGAAAAGCATTTGACCGCAATGATTTGCACGTGGTTAACCACCCGGAAGATTTGACTGCTCTTTTTTCAACGCTGCCTGTTCAGGACACTGTCTGGCTTATCATGTCGTCAGGCGGCATGATGGGTATTAATGTTGTGGATTATATTTCTGGCAGGTGAAAACAAAAGGTTTTAATATATGCTTTTTAGTGTCAAAACCATACCTGAAAAAACATATCTTTGGCGCTCTAAATTGTAAGCTTTGTCCGACGCCGTAGTTATTATCCCCACTTATAACGAAAAGGAAAACATCACACAGATCATTCCGGTGATCATGCAACTCAGTGAACAATTTCATGTTCTTGTAGTGGACGATGCATCTCCTGACGGTACGGCAAAACTGGTCACAGAACTGATGATCAAATTTCCCGGCCGCCTCTTTCTCGAAGAGAGAACCGGAAAATTAGGCCTCGGAACAGCTTACATCCACGGCTTCCACTGGGCCCTGAAAAGGAACTATGAGTACATTATCGAAATGGATGCTGACTTTTCCCATCCGCCTGAAAAACTGCCTGAGCTGTACCATGCATGTAAAACTAATGGCGCAGACGTCTCTGTAGGTTCACGGTATGTAAAGGGGGGACGTCTGAAAAACTGGCCTTTAGGCCGTATCATCATCTCTTTCGGGGCTTCGCTCTACGTTCGGCTCATTACCTGGATGTTCGTCAAAGATCCCACCGCCGGCTTTGTTTGCTATAATCGCAAAGTGCTGGAAACCATTGATCTGTACAAAATCAGATTTGTGGGATACGCATTCCAGATAGAAATGAAATTTGCAGCCCATTCACTGGGATTCAGGATTGTGGAAATCCCCATCACCTTTGCCGACCGAAAAGAAGGAACTTCCAAAATGAGCTCCGGTATCTTTAAGGAAGCATTCTGGGGAGTTTGGGCCATGAAATTTAAAAGTTTTGCCCAGAGTTATGCCCGAATCGATAAAGCCTGACCTGTAGATTGCAACTTGTTTGGGGGAATACAGTGTTTAGCGGTTTGTAGTATTTTGTTTTTTTATAGCTCTTTGTTGTACCTGATCCCTCATTGCAGCTCATGAAGTGTGATCGATGGCGATGTGCTACCGTTCCCTGAGCAAAACAGCTCCCTTAAGTATCAACAAATATCAGGTGCGCGGATGCGCACCCCACAAAGAGTGACCCCCAATCAAAAGGAAGAATCTCCGGACTTCAGGGCAAAAAAAAGCCTTCCCATGGAAGGCTTCAGTCACTTTGAATATTAATCATTACCCAAAAACGGGTACCGGTAATCAGTGGGTGGAACAAAGTTTTCTTTGATGGCTCTGGCTGAAATCCAGCGGTACAGATTGAGCAACGACCCCGCTTTATCATTGGTGCCCGAGCAACGACCTCCGCCAAATGGCTGCTGACCCACTACTGCACCGGTGGGTTTGTCATTGATATAAAAATTGCCGGCACAGTTCCTCAGCTTTTCCGTAGCCTGGTGAATTGCTGTCCTTTCCCGCGCAAAAATTGCTCCCGTCAATGCATAGGGCGAGGTGCTGTCTACCAGATCAAGCGTGGATTCAAAATCCTCATCGTTGTAGACGTAAATGGTGAGTACCGGCCCGAAAATCTCCTCTTCCATAGTTTTGAATGCAGGATTAGTAGTGAGTATCACAGTGGGTTCAATAAAAAACCCTTCGGTTTTGTCGTAATTTCCGCCTATAATAACCTCAGCATCAGTAGCTTGATGGGCATGTGCTATGAATGATGAAATCTTGTCGAACGCCCGTTCGTCGATAACGGCATTAATGAAGTTTGAAAAGTCTTCAGGGCTGCCCATGCTCATCGAGCCCAAATCCCGCTCCAGTCCTTTGCGCACTTCTTTCCACATTGACTGTGGTATATATGCCCGGCTGGCAGCAGAGCATTTTTGACCCTGAAACTCAAATGCACCGCGTGATAAGGCAGTAATTACTGCGGGCACGCTGGCCGATGGGTGAACCATGACAAAGTCCTTTCCGCCGGTTTCACCAACTATCCGCGGGTAAGATTTGTATTTTGACACATTTGCACCGATGGTTTTCCACAGGAAATTAAAGGTATGGGTACTTCCGGTAAAATGCAAACCGGCAAATTCTGGGTGGTTAAAAATCACATCCCCGGCCATGGGACCGTCAACAAAAACCAGATTGATTACACCGTCGGGCAGGCCTGCTTCTTTCATCACTTCCATGATAATGCGTGCAGAGTAGATCTGCGTTTCTGCCGGTTTCCAAACTACGGTATTTCCGAGCATGGCTGGTGCGGCACAAAGGTTTCCGGCGATTGAGGTAAAGTTAAAAGGTGTGAGCGCAAAAACAAAACCCTCCAAGGGCCGGTATTCCATGCGGTTCCATGTACCTGGCACTGATTCCGGCTGATCTTCGTAGATCTGGGTCATGAATTGTGCATTGAACCGGTAAAAATCGATGAGTTCACACACGGCATCGATTTCGCTTTGAAATGCGTTTTTCGATTGACCAAGCATGGTTGCAGCATTCATGGCATTCCGGTATGGGCCGGCCAGCAAGTCGGCTGCTTTCAGGAAAATTGCAGCACGCTCTTGCCATGGCATGGCTTCCCACACCGGTTTGGCGTCGAGGGCTGCCTGTATGGCTTGCTGTACATGACCGGCATTGCCTTTGTTGTATGTTCCCAAAAGATGTTTTCGCTCATGGGGTGGATAAATGTTGAGCTTTTGATCGGAGTAAACTTCCTTGCCGCCAATAATCATTGGAATGTCGACAGTCGTAGATTTCATAGAGGCAAGTTCAGCCTGCAGGGCTTCTCTTTCTGCTGATCCGGGTTCGTATTGAAAAATGGGTTCATTCACCGCAATGGGTACCTGAAAATATGCATTGGACATAGTGGAATGGTTTGGATTTTAAAGCCACAAAAGTACGGTAATTTTAGCGTACCAGGGCTTTAATTTCGCGGGTTATTGCTTCGGGAAGAAAGGCACTGACGTCACCGCCACCCTTAATCACTTCTCGAACCACCGTAGAGCTGAAATGTGAATATCTGGGCTCTGAAATCAGAAAAATGGTATCCAGTCCGCTGCCAACAATGGCATTGACCTGTGATATGGTTTTTTCATAGTCAAAATCGGTGGCATTGCGCAATCCCCTCAATAAATACCGTGCACCAACCGACTTACAATAATGAGCGGTAAGCCCTTCAAACTGATCAACCCTGATACGGTCAAATGACTCAAAAGTTTGCTGAATCCATTTGAGTCGCTGTTCAGGATTGAACAGAGTTTTCTTTTGGGTATTGATGCCCAGAGCTATGATGATTTCGTCAAACAGCGGTAGTGCTCGCTGAACCAATGCTACATGCCCCAGGGTAATGGGGTCAAATGATCCGGGAAATACAGCAATTTTTTTCATGATGCCGGTTTTGTATGCTTTACTTCAAAGAAACTGAAATGGGTTTGACCATAGTTCCTTACTTCAGCAAAAAACGGATGATCATGGAAATCGTGATGTTGGTTGTGTTCCAGTACAAAGATTCCTCCAGGCCTGAGCAAACCCTTGTCAAAAATCAGATCCGGAAGCATATCAAGCTGTGACATTCCGTAAGGCGGGCCGGCAAAAATAAAGTCAAACGTATCGGCACACGAAGGAATATACCGGAATACATCGTTTCTAACCAAAGTTACCTTTTCACTGATTCCCCAGGCTTGAAGCGTTGATCTTACAAATTTATGGCATCCGTGGAATTTATCCACGTATACTACATGCCCTGCACCCCGGGATATGCTTTCATAAGTGTGACTGCCTGATCCGCCAAAAAGGTCAAGCACCCTGATCCCTGAAAAACTGATTCGGTTCTCAAGTATATTGTACAAAGCCTCTTTTGAATAATCTGTGGTTGGCCTGGTGGGCCAGCTATCGGCCGGAGGATCATAACGCCGGCCTTTCAGGGTGCCCGAAATTATTCGCATAGTAACAAGCTGTAAAGATCAGCATAATGTCCAATCCGTATAACAGGACTGTTGCTGTGAAGGCTTACCCAGTCAGGTTGCGGAACAAAGTGAACATGTCGCACAAACCGGTACACGGCATGATATACTTTGGAATCCTTTTCTATTCCCGAAAGAATGTATACCGGCACAAGCTCCGGATTGAATTCCATCTGTTGGTATAGTAAAAGCAAAAAGTAGGCAATGTCGTCTTCATGTGAAAAAGTCTGATCGATATATTGTATCAGTTGCTTATTCTCCATGGCCATGATAAGCATGCGCTGTCCCTGTACAAAAAGATAAACCCTGACTCCGCTGTTGGGCGATGAGTGACGCAACGCAGAACGAAGCAAGCCTGAATTAGCGTGAAAAAAAACCGCGTTGGTAAAAAACGAACTCAGGCAGTCGGTCAATGCCGTATACTCCGGATGAAGAAGTACACATTGTTGTTCATTCCAGGGATCATGCAGCAATGTATGCTGGTCGGTTAGTGTAAACATAAAGTGCCCGGCACTTCGTGAGTGTGAATCAGAAAAAAGCTTTTGAGGGAAAAGGGTGGAAGGCGATAATGCCAATCCTGCAACTACTTTCTGAAAGGATCGTTGAATGGCTTCTTCCTGCTTGAGCGTATTCTTGCACCATTCAATAAAAGGAGTACCCAGATTCGCTGTATAGGCAACCATCCGGTGCCCGGTAATCTCATTTCGCTGATTCAGTACTGACCAGATCAGCCCGTCTGCCCGCAGTAAAAGGAGAAGTTTTGAAGGTAAAACTGATTCATCATCCCTGCTCTCCAACACCGGTTCAGTATTTTGCATTATCGTATTCGCCAGTTACCCGCTGTTGTTGGTCTGGTCATATCACCAAATGCCACATAGGCATTCGGATTGTATTCGTTGTCGTACCGGGTGTATTTTGATTTGTATTGGTTACCGACTCGCCGACCGGCATACGGACCCATAAAATCAGCTACCCTTACGCGCACCTCCACCACGGCTACCTCGGTAGCCTGATACTCGATAAGGCCGGCATCAAGGTCAAACTTCACTCCATCACTGTAAGGCACATATTCCAGCGAATCCAGTACCCAACCCATGGCTTTTAATGAATCAGCAGCTTTAACGTAGGTAGTGTCAAACACCAACCCTTCTTCGTGGTCAGCGGTTTCATCTTCAAACACCCGGATAATCATAAAACTGTCGGTAGCTAAAACGTGGCGCAGCGTGTCCCAGTCCGAGGCAAACTGCCCTTTGATATCCCTGTAAGCCAGCTGAACTTCTCTGATAAATTCCAGCTGGGAGATAACAGCCCGTTCTCGATAATGCTTCTCTTTCTGGAATTCAATGGGCTCCTTGACGCTTTGGACAACCAGATAGCCCAGTACTACTGCGGCAAGCAGAAGAAACAGATTGATCGCAATTTTCATAGATGCAGTGGATTTTATAGCAGCACAATTATAAGACTTTTTCAAACAAAGGAGTTTTTTTGTCCGGTTTAAAATCCCTTCTTAAAAAATTTGTACTCCGGCCTCCGGTATTATGCACAGTGTTCAATGGCAACCATGCGGCATAAAAATGTTTATCTTTGCCCAGACGCACAGTGTACGCTAAACTTTAGTTTGCTCATAATCATGCTTATATGAGTTGGTTTAAACGGCTTAAGGAAGGCATTAGTACTTCCACCAAGAACAAAAAAGTGATACCCGACGGTATCTGGCATAAATGTACGGCCTGCAGCCATGCATGCATGGCCAAAGACCTCAAAAAAAATCTCTACAAATGCCCCGGTTGCAACCACCACGAACGGATAGGGTCAGAAGAGTACTTTGAAATTATTTTTGACAGCAAGCCCACCATCCTGTTCAATGAACTGCAATCCAAAGATATTCTGCAGTTTAAAGACCTTAAACAGTATAAGGACCGCCTTTCTGCGGCTAAAAAGAAGTCAGGGCTTAATGATGCATTGCAGGTTGGTGTTGGCACCGTCAATAAAACACCTTTGGTGGTGGCCTGTATGGATTTTGGTTTTATCGGGGGGTCTATGGGCTCGGTTGTGGGTGAACGCATAGCCCGTGCCATAGATTACTGCCTTGAGAAAAAGTATCCATTGCTGGTAATTTCCAAATCAGGCGGTGCCCGTATGATGGAAGCTGCATTTTCCCTGATGCAGATGGCGAAGACCTCAGCTAAACTCACCCTGATGGCCAAAGCTGGCCTGCCTTATTTCTCGCTGATGACTGATCCTACAACCGGTGGGGTAACGGCATCATTCGCCATGCTGGGCGATCTGAACTTTGCCGAGCCCAATGCATTGATTGGCTTTGCAGGACCACGTGTAATTAAAGAAACCATCAAGCGCGATCTGCCCGAAGGTTTTCAAACTTCGGAGTTTTTATTGGAGCACGGGTTTCTCGATTTTATAGTAGACCGTGCAGACCTGAAAGATAAACTTGGTGAACTGCTTCACTTGTTCCGGAGTAGAATCAGCGCCAAATAGAGCGTAGAAGCATGAGTCAGGTGAACCAGATATTTCCTGAAACATATTTACTGCATCCACCTTGGCAGAATTTCAGCCAACTTCCAGCCCAATGTCTGAGTGTATTCCGGCTTGGATTCGTCAAGAACTCCCAACCTTCGCATTGCCCTCGTATTCATAGAATCGAAGCCGTACATCAAGTCACCTCCCATGCCGCTTATTGAATAATCACCGTGCTGCCCTTCCGGCCGCTGTATGCCTCTTAAGCGGTCAATCAGACCACCGGCACCTGTTTTGTTCATACCCCAACCAACGGCATTGTCCATTAACCTTCCCGCTGCATAACCTGCCGCTCCGGCACCTGCTACCTTGGCTACTGGAGCTAAGGCTGCCGCACCCGCTGTCATTCCTCCACCTAGTTTGGCCAATCCAAGTTTTGAAAGCAGACCACCGGCAAGACCATAAGTAGTTATACCTCCAGAAACATAACCGGCTGTATCAGCTGCCAGGTCTGAGGCATCCGTAATACCTCCCTGTCCAGACCTGAACTTATCTACGCCACTCCGCATGCCTTGTAAACCACTAATCATTCCAAGTGGGGCAAGTACATTTCCCATGGTACTGCCTGCTCCTGCAAGCCTTGCATTACCTTTGGCTTTGCCCACCTGTTCCATAATTTCTGCTACACCACCCAGGGAACTGTTGGAGATTCCCTGCCAGGCTTTTGAATACCATGGTTGTTCTTCCTGCCGCTGCAGAGTATCCGCCTTCATTTGCATGGGTGGAGGAGGTGGGGCGGTAGCAGAGAGTGTTAGCCTTGGCGGCAGTGAAGAAATTTGCTGTGTAGAATCTGAAGTGTATTCGGGAATACACTGCTGCGCGGCCATCACGTGGTTTGATGCCTTTCCTGGATCTTGTTTTTGCATGGATATCAGTTTGTTTGGGGTTACATTATTCAATGTCCAAAGATACCCAATTAATGCTCTGAAGTCAAGACCTGGTAAAAATTTTAACAGTCCGGCAGATAATTACATCCTAGTGTTGTTTTATCCACTTTCTGTAACTGCTGTAGCCCGTTTCATGATTCATGCTGATCAGGTAAACTCCGGCCGGCCAATATGCGGTATTCAGTGTAATTTCAGGTAACCAGAATTCATCGATTTTTATTGCCAGATCAAGATGTGACCGACCCAGCAAATCATGAACTTTCAGGGAGTAATTGCCGGGCTCAGGTACGGTAAACCTGATTGTCAGTTCTTGTGAGCCCGGATTGGGGTAAACGGCATCAATATTAAGGTAGGAGAATGTACCGGAAAAATACTGCTCAAGCAATTGCATGCTTGTGTGCAAATTGAGTCTTCCTCCGGAAGTGGTTCGGTCTTGAAGATCCTGAATCGGATCGACACCGCGCAAAATAACTTCCTTCAACAACAAGGCAGCTTGCGGCGGATTATTCAGCATCAAACTTTCCCAGTCGTCGTTGGGAAAGGATGCCAGCAGGGCAATTGCTCCGGTAACAAATGCCGTTGCCGTGGATGTACCTGATGTAGTGGCATATAAATTGCCAGGGCGTGTTGAAAGATGACTGTCGCCGGGAGCACCCAGATCAACATGCGTTTTGCCGTAGGCTGCAGTGGATGCTTTGGCATCATATCTGTTGGTTTCAGTAACCGTCAGTAAATAAGGGCTGGGGCAAGTGGATGGAATATCGCCTTCAATATCCACATCGTAATTCATGTTGGCCGTGGCGCCGGCACTCAGAATGCCCGCTTCTCCCAAAGCATCATACATGGCACACCAGTGCGGTGCATTTTCAGCCCACAACTGATTGATGCCAAATGATGAATTGGCAGCCACTACCAGTGCACCTGAACTTCCCCCGGTTAAATTGTACAGCACTCTTTGGGTCCGTATGTATTCGTAGGCTTCCACTACCGACGATTCATATACGGGGCCGCTGCTGCTCAAGATCATGATGTCGACATTCCAGTTGACGCCGGAAACGCCTATTCCGTTGTTACCGTGAGCTCCGATTACACCGGTCATGGCAGTTCCGTGTCCACCTGCCTGATGTGACATCCCGGATTGTAAATCGAGATTCCAGCCATAAACATCATCGATGTAGCCGTTACTGTCATCATCGGCACCGGTACCCGGAATTTCCAGGTGATTGATCCAGATATTGTCTTCCAGGTCTTCATGTAAAATATCACAGCCATTGTCGTAAATGGCTGCAACAATCCTGTGACCTGAAGGGCTGTTGCCTCCGGTTGTATAAGTCCAGGCCTGCGGTGCACTGATCACTTCAAGGCCCCACTGATCAAAGTACAAAGGATCATTGGGTTCAGTTGTTCCTCTTATTTCCACTTCCCGGTCAGGCCCGGCATAAATCAGCCACGGTTGAACCCGAAGTGAAGCAATCAAAGGCTGATTGTTGTTCAAAAGATAAATGCCGGTAGAAGATGACAGCGGTATCAGGCCACCAGACAGTCTGTTATTGAGTTCCCATTGTTCCACAACCAGAACAAGTTCAGGTTGATGCTGAGGATCGATCATTATGATAACCCGGTCACCGGGCTTAATATCTGACCCAAAAACAGCAGTAAAAGCGTGGAAGAATACAAAAAGTAACAAATAGCGAATTACATTTTGGCCCGGTTTCGTCAAGATGTTTAGCTTTTATAAAATGATGTCAATATCTGTTAAGTTTGCAGATTGAGGAATGCAAGGTATGGAATTACAACAACGTTTTGAAGAAGTGATTTCGTACGGGAGCCTATGGAAACCCGGCGACAAACTGATACTGGGGTTTAGTGGCGGACTTGATTCCGTAGTTCTGGCTCATTTGCTTTTAGTGGGAAACCACCGGTTTGTTGTGGCCCATATTAACTTTGGATTGAGGGGGAAAGAATCGGACGATGATGAACAGTGGTGTAAACAATATGCTGAGAACCCTTCCGGGTACGCCTCCACGGGTGGAACACCCCACAAAAAGTTATCCATAAAAACCATTAGGTTTAATACTGCACAGGAAGCCAAAATACATGGCGAGAGTATTCAGATGGCAGCCCGCCGTCTAAGGTACACTTGGTTGAGGGATGTAAAAGAAAAGGAAAAGGCCGGGTATATTGTAACCGCACATCATGCCAATGATCAGCTCGAAACAGTATTGTTTAATCTGGTAAAGGGTGCAGGTATCAAAGGAATGATGGGCATGCCCTTAAAATCCAAAGATGTGATGAGGCCCTTGCTGTGGTTTACCAGATCTGAACTGGAAAACTATGCTGCACAACATGGACTTGAGTGGCGTGAGGACAGCAGCAATGTTTCAGTTAAGTACAGTAGAAACCTGATCAGGCATAAGGTGATACCGGTACTCCGGGAAATTAACCCCTCGCTGGAGCAGACTTTTGTTCAGTCACAAGGACACAGGAAATCGGCCTGGGACGCGTTGCAATGGTTTACACAGCAATGGCTGAGCCGGCATGTTGTGACATTGGGCAATTCATCGCATTTGGCGTATTCTGATGTGGAGAACAGTCCTGCGGGTAATTGGCTATTGTACAGCTGGCTTGAGCCTTATGGCATGAATGCAACGCAAATCCGAAACCTCATGGATGCAGTTGAAACCGGCAAAAAGATAGGCTCAGCCTCACATGAAGTTTACAAAGAGGCAGACAGCTATACTTTGAGACCCATCAAAACTGTATTGAAGGATGTCGATATAACGGTGATGAGGAGCCACACAGGCAAATTTCAGTTTGAAGATGGAACGGCACTGAGCTGGAAAGAAGAAGATAACCTCGATTCCCGTGAAATAGCCTACAATGAAGCGCTGTTTGATGCCTCTTTACTGAAATGGCCACTTCGGGTGAGAAGCCGGCAGGCAGGAGACAGGATCAGACTGTTGGGCATGAAAGGGAAAAGCAAACTGGTGAGTGATGTGATCACTGACAGCAAACTGCCACTTAAGCAAAAAGAAAAGGTTAAGTTGTTGTGCAGCGGAGATGAAATAATCTGGGTAATCGGATTGCGGGTGAGTGAAGTGGGAAAAGTTACGGATAAAACCCGAAAATCAATGAGATTCAGGTATTATGAAACCGAATAGATGAAAGGTTTATTTTTGCCGAACAATGTGCAGCTTTTATGAATTTTAGCCGGATAAAGCCGGATGCAGTTAATGCATTGCAAATCACCCTGATCTGGCAATACGTCTGCACGCTGATCACCGGCATACTGCTGGCCAATTCAGGCATTCCCCTGGCCGTGATTGGAATTTATGAAATGATCGTGCTGGCAGTTCATGCAGTATCGTTCTTTTGGCTTACCGGTGCAGTAAAAAGTATGATGACCCGGGTAGAGGATGCAGACTGTCAGGGCATCATGCATATTGCCGCGAAGTATCAATGGGTATTGATCCTGCCCGCAGCTTTGAGCACGCTGCTGATTTTTTTACTGGTGAACCTGTATGCACCACTTGAAGAGATCAGACCCTATCTGACTTTGCTTCTTCTTTTTGTGTTTTTGTACACAGTGTCGGGTTTGCCGGAGTACATATTGTACCTGTGCAACCGAAAAAAGAGCCTGCTGATGTACGGTGGAGTGATTTACTCCCTGCAGGTTGTATTTGTGGCTTTACCGTTTTATTTTGGTTACGGATTGTGGGAGGCATTGTGTGGACTGGTATTGATTTACGGTGTCCGGTTGCTGATTTCCCTGGTGATGCTTGCCAAAGGCAAAGCGCTGGCTATGAAGCCGTCTCTACTAAAGCCGGCGATGTACGGTATGATCCCGTTTGCGGCCTACGGATTACTGGGCGGTGTGATGAATTACATCGACGGTTTTCTGGTAATCCATTTTTTCGAACCCGGAGAGCTGGCCATTTTCCGTTATGGAGCCAGGGAGTTACCCGTTGTGGTAATACTGGCATCTGCCCTCAGTACTGCATTGATTCCCGGATATATCACCAATCCCGGTGAGGCCATGTCTGATATCCGGCAACGCTCATATCGGCTCATGCTTTGGTTTTATCCCGTCAGCGGGGTTCTGATGCTGGTGAGCTATTATGTTTTTCCATTGATGTTTACGGAGCAGTTCAGAGAAAGTGCTGCCATTTTTAATATTTATCTTTTGCTGATAACCAGTCGCCTCGTATTCCCCCAGGTGATGGTGATGGCAGGAAAGCACAGCAGGGTTTATTTGCCGGTGAGTGTTGCCGAGGTACTGATCAACCTGCTGCTCAGTATATGGTGGCTTCAGTTGTTTGGGCTCAAAGGACTGGCCATGGCCACGGTAGTGGCATATTTTTTTGAAAAGGCGGCATTGGCCGGTTGGTTGTATGCTTATAAGGGCATTCCGCCGGCCAGATATATTTATTTAAAACCATGGGCCGTTTTCAGCCTATTGCTGGTTGCGGTATATATTTTTGTGGAATGGGCCATAGCATAAGAGCTGTATTACAGCAGTTTGATCAAAAACCCTGGATGTGGCTGTTCCTGATTGCTGCAGTAATTTTATTCAGGTGGGGTTATGAATACGGACGCAATGATCATATGCAGACTGCTGCCTATGCCATGTATCTGAATGACAACAGTTTGTTCGGAGGCGATTGGTACATTCAGCATATTCACAGCAGAATACCCAATGAGCGCTTTGTGTTTTCCTGGATCTACTCCCTCACAGGCTCCTACCAGGAAGTGTTGTCATTTCCACTTCATGTAATTCTCTTGCTGGTTCATTTATATCTGTGGTACCGTATCGGTGCCATGTTTATTCGAAACCACGTCTATTTGTGGGTTTGGTTACTGACGTTATTCATATTATTGTATGGTTTGAATACCGGTGGTAACGAGCTGTATTACAGATCCTTTTTCGTGAGCAACCTGGCCAAAACGGCCGGCCTTGCAGGGATATGGTTGATGCTTCGGAAACGCTACCATGCTGCATTCCTCATTTTTGGCGGTGTCACCATGCTGCAGCCGGTAGTTGGTATTCAACTTGCCGTGGTTTCAGCTCTGGCCGTAATGCCATGGTGGAAAATGCCCGAATACACCCTGAACCTGAAGAAATGGTTGACAGCCTGCTCGCTGTATGCCGTAACCGGTGGTGCATGGGTTTTAGGATTGAGGTTTTATTTTGCTGAGACACCTGTGGACACCGCACTTTTTTATAAAGTGCTTTTTCAGTTCAGGGTGCCGCATCATTGCATGCCATTCAGCTTTTCGGTTAAAGGCTATCTGCTGCTCATATTCCTCATTACCGTGTCCATGTTAGTTTATACTGGCCGGAACAATTATCTCTACAGGTTTATGGCCATTGGAACGGCAATTTTGCTGTTCACTATTCCAGCTGTTGAGTGGATGAACCAGGTTGACATCACTTCACTGCAGTGGTTTAAACTCACCATCTGGATGCAGGCCATTGGCCTTTTGGCGGTGTTTATCAAATTCGAGGAGAAGTTTCACCGGTTTGTTCCGAAGTTGCTGAGACAATGGATCAAAGCGGGGATTATTGGAGCAGGATTATTCAGTGTGATCGGATTGGTGAACCCCCAGAAACTGAGCCCTTTCAGGGTAACGTATGACTACATTCCCGCAATGCAAAAGGATGCTTCGGTGCGCATGGCACAAACTATCAAAGCCGTTACACCCCCCAACGCTGTTTTGTTGCACCCGATCCGGTTTACGGAGCTCAGAGTTTATGGACAAAGAAGTTCGGCGGCGGACTACAAAATACTGGTTCACCGCAAGGCAACCATGATCGAGTGGTTTGAGCGCATGCAGAAAGTTTACGGAGCCGATCTTGAGCAATCAACTTATGGACTGGGCTTCTACCCCGAAGCTGATGATTTTTACTTCTCCCTAAGCACCAATAATGTCCTCAGTCTGGCTGCAGAATACGGAGTAAGTCATTTTCTTACTGAAAAGCATCACAACCTGGAACTGCCTGTATGGGCCATGAACGAAAAGTATGTGTTGTACGGAATACCCTGATTGATTAAATAGAGATGGCTTATAGCGGTATTTCTTTTAACAGCTTTTGTTATTTTTTGGGATAACTCTTTGTTTTGCCACGTCCCATAGTTAGCAGATTTCCCCTCCTGAAAGTTTCTCCCGCATTGAAGTAGAGGTTAGCATTGGACAGCAAAACACACCAATAAGCCGGAATTTTAGACCGGCAACTAAGAGGCAGCGACGTACAGTTTTGCCATAGTTTCAGGGCTGACTAATTTTGCAGCACTAACCAACAAATCAGATAACCATGAACTTTCTCTCTCATTCTGGCAAGGCCGCATTCGCCGTTTTGCTTTTGCTGGCTGCTGTCACTTTCAGCCAGTGTGTTAAAAGTGTGATCTGCATAGCGGACAACGGAAACCACATTGAAGAAACCATCAATCCCGGCCCTTTTGAATCGGTGAATGTTTCCATTGGAGGTAAAGCTTATTTTGAGCATGCCGATAGCTATTACGTTATTTTTGAAGGTGCATCAAGTCATTATAATGCACTGGATATCACAGTGCGCAATGGCAGACTGAAAATCAGCAGTGAACACTGTTTCAGGCAGTCGGGCAATATTGTTTTGCGCATAGGTGCTCCATTTGTAAACCACGTGGAAATTAACGGCAGTTGTAAGTTTGAAGCTCTCGATCCAATTGGCACCACACAAAATTTTGAACTCCGGATCAATGGCAGCGGCAATTTTACCGGCGAAGTGCAGACCGCCAAATTACGCACCGATATCAACGGCAGTGGTTTAGCCACTTTTTTTGGCTCTGCAGAGGAAGCTGAGTTGAAAATCAATGGTTCGGGGAAATACCAGGCCTTCTCATTGCACACGTTCAGCACTGATGTCAACATCAATGGCTCCGGTCATGCCAGGGTTTGGGCGGAAGATTACCTCAATGTGAGAATTTCGGGTTCAGGTTCGGTACATTACATTGGGAACCCGCAAATTGACAGCTACATCACCGGGAGCGGCAAACTGATAAATGCCAATTAACCCGGAGAGTTAAACCGTTCACAGATTCAGCTTTTGAATTGCTTCTTGGCAAAACCGGAAATTTTCCTCGTCAAAACAAACCAGGAAAATTTCCGGCATACTTTGAGCCTTTCCCAGTAGTTCAAGCAGTGCATTGACAGCAACCTGCGCAGCCTCCTGTTTAGGGAATCCGTATACTCCTGTGCTAATGTTGGGAAAGGCAATATGCCTGCAATCATGCTGGGATGCCAATTGAACAGATCGGGTATAACACCGGTGAAGTACCCTGTGCTCATTGTGCCTCCCTCCATTCCAAATGGGACCTACCGTGTGTATGACATATCGTGCAGGCAGATTGCCGGCCGGCGTTATCACTGCTTCACCTGGAGGCAGGGGGCCATGTTGCTCCACAATTTGTCTGCACGCGGTCAGAATTTCCGGCCCTCCTGCCCGGTGGATTGCACCATCAACACCTCCTCCACCCATCAGGGAAGAATTGGCCGCATTCACTACGGCATCAACTTTCAAGGTGGTGATATCACCCTGCAATAAATGAATCTTGCTTTTCATCTCCTTCATTTTTGAATCCAGAATGCTTAGTTATTCTAGCATGTATGCTGAAGTTCATGCGTGGCCTTTTGCTGAGTAGTGCACTATGGATAAAAGTATTCCGGGCCACGCGAAAAAAATGTTATGTATATTGCCCAAAAATTTACCCATGCCGGCCTACGCTATTTTCGATGTTTCCATCCATGATCAGGAAACTTATGAACAATACAAAAAGTTGACACCTGCCGCCATTGCCGCTTATCAGGGAGAATTTGTGGCACGGGGCGGCAAGGTACTGCCGATGGAAGGCAACTGGATTCCGGAACGTCTGGTGATTGTCAGGTTTCCTTCAGTGGAAATGGCTGAGTCCTGGTGGAATTCTCCTGAGTACAGCGAAGCCAGGGCAATCAGACAACAATCGGCAAATACCCGTATGGTGATAGTGGAAGGGAACTGATGAAAAACGGTAAATCACAACCTCCATGTGTTATATTATAATGATACAAAACCCCGAAGTATGAAACTTACGGTCTTATCAGGATGCATCATAGCATTGCTCTTATTGCAAAGCTGCGGCAGTGCACAGACGCTCTCTTTTGAAGACATCACTGCAACTTCCCTCAATATTCCCATGAGTTTGTCAGCTTTGGAATTTGTGGATGTTCGCCAGGGCACTGACCGGCAGCAGGACCTTGATGTTAAACGAGGGCTTTTCACCCGGGCCGATGCTTCCATTCAACCTCCTTTTACAGCCGAGCATGCACGGTTTGCCGAACAGGTTATCAGGGCTCAACTTTCCGGTGGTGATCATGAACCGAAATACGCGCTAAGGGTGGAAATTCTGGAGGCAGTAAAATCCTATGAGCGCAAGTGGTTTACAGGCAGAGAGGAAGTCCGCATCAAACTTCGGCTCATTGCCTTGACCGAGGGCCTGGAAGTGACGGCCGAAACCGGCGGGGCTTTTTACTATACAGCGGTAAAGGGCAATGCCGAAAGGCATGAAGAAATTTATCGGACAACCCTTAAAAATACGACCTACAAAGCCATGGAAATTTTGCAATACTACCACAGTAAAGCGGAAAGTGACCCGGACTAAACCACGTCAATCTTTGTAGGGGTCAAAAACATCGGCACCGGCCATCACCACGCCAACAGGCTTTAGAGTATGCAATACTTCTATGGAATCACCCATAGCCTGAAGTACTTCTGACAAGGGCTTGTAACATTCGGGGCTTTCATCAGCACCGCCACCGCGCAATTCAATACCCAAGTCCCTGGCTTTTTGGAGGGTTTGACGGTAATCCACAAGGCCGGGCTTAACCACCCTGAGCTGTTTGCGCCCATGGCTGTCTTTAACCCACTTGGTTTTACCTGCGGCTGCCCTGCGCGACATGACTCTGCCGGCCCCGTGAACCGTACTGTAAAGTGTGCGTTGTGCCGTAAAAGTATCCCGGCCCCGAACAATGACACTGGTGTCAAACATGGTTGAGCCAATAAAACCTTCCTGTCCGGGAAAAGCTGGGGTGCATCCTTTGCGGACTACCCAGTAGTGACGACCTTCATGTTGTTCCTTCCACAGGAAATTATGGTGGTTATGTACTTCATAGGTTGAAGTGGTGCTTAAAATCTCCATTACCCGGTCCACAACGTAATCCCTTCCGGAATAAGCATATTCTCCGGCAATATCGAGACATTCCAGATAGTCAGTGGCTAATTCGGAACCGGCATCGAATAAGACAGGCGGACTGTCCATGCTGCCTTCATTCACCCTTTCATTAAAAGCTTTACCCTGTGACAAAGCAATAAAGCCCATGGTTATGGTATGCCCCAGGCCTCTTGACCCAAAATGCACGCCAATCCATAAAAAACCTTCTTCATCGGTGAACAGGTCAACAAAGTGGTTTCCGCTGCCAACGGTACCCAGTTGCGCTCTCGCTTTTTGGGATAACATTTTTTTAAATGAGGCCGGTACCTTTACCGGCAAACGGTCAACCCTTCTGAACACCGGATGGTCAATCGGGGTGGGGTTGGGACGGCCTACACCAAACCCGATCACTTTGGTAATTTCATCCGTTACCCGGGTAATGTTTACATCCTCAGTTCGCAAGCCGGTGCGTACCGCTTTATTGCCACAGGCAATGTCAAACCCTACACCAGAAAGTGAAATTTTATCCCGGTATGCCACAACGCCGCCAATGGGATGACCATAGCCGTAATGGGCATCTGCCGTAAGCACGCCAATATCACCCGGCGAAAGGCAGCGTTTCAGCTGATCAATGCTGTTATCGTCAATGAGATGTTCGCCAAATATTCTGATGTCTGCCTTTTCCATTAGTTGTACATAGATTGTCTTGAAAATTGATTCGATTTGGGTGTATAACGGCTTCTGCGAGAAAAATGATTTCAAAAAGCAAATGGAGAAAAAAGCTTCCGGCACGATTTTTTTTCTGCTTTTTCTACCCGGTTTCTGCTCATTAACAGCATGTTGTCTATAGGAAAAGGCAACTGGAATATTATTTTTTTCTATCACCTATTGACAAGTATTGGTTCAGACAATAGATTTGCATAAAACAAAATAATGGAATATGAACAGGTTTACTTCTTTCCTGCTGCTTTTTAGTTTCGGTGTTTTACTGAGTGGTTGTTTTAAAGAGGAAAACATCATTCTTGGAGGAAAACACTATTATGTGAGTTATACAGCTAACGGTGAAAGTGTTTTTGCTTACTCCAAAATCAGTGATACAGATCCGGCTTGGGTAGGCGGATTTAACTATTTTCAAGAGGAGTACAATAAGTATAAAACACGAGTAGCCGTATTACGCACTGACGCAACTTTTTTTAGTTTGTTCGACATCATAATTGAAGACTCGGAGCCATTGCTCACCAATACTACTTATACCTTTCACATCAGACCCGATGACCCCGATAATCTGGTATATAATGAATCACTTTCAATGATGGTTAAATACCATGGCAATTATTATATGAGTAATGTGTTTAACAGTATATATCTTCTCAATTCCCGAGCCCGTTTGACCATCACTGAAGTAACACCCACTTCGATTCGGGGGACTTTTTCAGGCAATTTTTTTGTAAAACTCAATGGAGGAGAAACCGTAGCAATTCGTGACGGAGAGTTTTATATGCCAAGGACACAATAAATATACCACGGGTTTCTGTTGTTTCATGCTCATCAGATGTTGGCAAAGATCCTAGGAAATTCCTGACAGACTTCTTAGCCTTTATGCAAATAGAAAGCTAAAGATTTACGGTAAACTCACCATCGGTGATGGTTACCAATTCACCCTCGGTATTGCGTGCAGTGAATTCAAAAGTGCCTTCAATTTTATTGCCGTTCACTTCAAGTATACAGGCACCTTCACCCTGACCCACCTGCGTTGAATAGGTGAGGTAGGGGCTGAGTCCGCCGGTCCAGCGGCCAAAATTCGGATTATTATTCACGGCCGGCCCGCCAATAAGATAATTACCTTCACCCAGGTAATTGATGATGGACAACTGTAATTGTTTGCCGGTGTTATCACTGCCGGTGATCTGGAAAATACCGCCGTCAACTGACCCGTAAACAGTAAGAGAAGCCGTCCATTGCTGACCGTCTATTTTTGCTTTAAGCGTGCCGTTTGAATTGGGATCATCCGGCTGATCGCTTTTTTTACATGCTCCTGCAACCAATACCAGAGCCAAAAGCAGGAATAAAACCTTTTGCATCATCTGAGAAATTAAATGAATGAGTATGTTACAGCCGTAATGCATTTCCAGAGGGAAAATGGCCCTTTCAGGGCTGCAAATTAATTCCTTGTTCCGAGATATGGAATACCCGAAAGGGTAGTTTTCTCAGATTTGTTGAAAGAATTGACACAAAAAACTGATGCCAAAGAAAAACAGAGCATGCCTTTTTCAATCATGCATTCAGACCTACCAGTAATGGAGTTATCCTGAAATGAGATGTGGCTCTGCAAATTGATCCGGTCACTTAATCATCGAGTTTATCGCGTTGGGCCATTACCCTGTCCGGTACTTTACGCATGTCCCATACAAGGCCAAACCAACTGAACACTTTAAGTATGTAGTAAGTAATGTCTACCTCCCACCAAACAAAACCCTGCCTGACCGAACTCTGAAAGTAGTGGTGGTTGTTATGCCATCCTTCACCCAGGGTAAGCAATGCCAGCCAGAAGCTGTTTTTGGAATTGTCATCGGTAGGGAAGCGGCGCTTTCCTATTTTATGCATCAGGCTGTTGATAGTGAAGGTGCCGTGGTACAGAATTATGGTACTCAGGAAAAAGCCTACTACAAGAGTTGACAATCCTGCACCCAAATCGAAGATGCCGGTGCCGTGGTAAGCATTGCCGATACCCCATACTACCAGAGCCAGCAACAGTCCCGGAATGTAATGCAGTCTGTTGAGGATAACGAGTTCTTTAAAACGGGTCCATTCATTGATCAAATCGTAGCGGGTATTTTTGAAATCCGGCCCAAGAATCCAACCCATGTGGGAATACCAGAATCCATAGAGTTTGGCAGAATGCGGATCTTCCGGTTTGTCGCTGTGTTTGTGGTGCATGCGATGAATGGATGCCCACCACAGCGCACCTTTTTGCAGACTGGTTTGTGCCAAAAAGGCCAGGACAAACTGAAACCAGCGTGAAGTTTTGTAGGTCTTATGAGAAAAATACCGGTGATAGCCGGCTGCTACAAAAAACATACGGCCAAAATACAAGCCAATACAAAGGATAAAATCAAACCAGGTAATTCCTGTAAAAAAGATGGCCAAAGGCGTTAGATGAAGGATGTAAAAGTCCAGGTCATACCAAAACATGGGCTTTCCTCGCTGTTCTTTCTGCATAAAGTTCTCGTAATGTATGTAGGCTTAACGGAAAAATGGATTTTGAAGTTGCAAAAGTAATACTTTCTGCGGCAGTTAGAAAGCCGGGCTACGTATAAGCTGCAAATTTTTGCTAAACAGGGTGGTAGGCAAAAATACCGGACACAGCAACGAATCAAGTTTACAGAGGGAATCAGCTGTGTTTACGCTCCAGTGTAACAACAAAGAGATATCAAAAAAAATACCCCTAAAAGTCTTCTTTAATATTCGAAGGTTTCCTTTTAACTAAAGGAACCACACCATGCATAGCCTGACCAACAAAGCCTTTGGGGAAGTCCTCCATGCCCGGAAAGCCGAGTTTTATATCTCGTCCTTCGTGAGGAATATGCGCCGTGCCAAATAGGTAGTCCCATATGCTAAGGGTTAGACCAAAGTTGATCCCGTTCGGGTGGCTTTCCGGTAAATCATAGGCATGATGCCATATATGCATTTGGGGATTATTGAAAATGTATTTAAGCGCACCCAGTTTTACTTTGATATTGGAATGGTTGAAGTGCCCCACGGCCAGCGTAAACATGTGGATTATGAAAAAATCGCGCAAGCCTATGCCTATCAAAGCCAGTGGGATATACTCCAGGGTACGGTATACAACGGTTTCCATCCAGTGAAACCGTAGATGAGCAGCAAACCCCATTTGCTCAACTGAGTGATGAACCTTGTGAAACTCCCACAGCCGGGGAACATAATGCAGCAACCTGTGAATCCACCATTGAATGAAATCGCGAACGAAGAATCCCAGTAACAGGTGTGCCCATACAGGCCAGCTCATCACCTCAAAGGCTACCAGATTGGTAATGCCCACCGATGCCAGCATGTCGTTGAAAAGGTTGACTACAACATCCGAAGCGGCATTGTAAATGATGAGGGAAAAAAGAAAAAAGTTGAAAAACATGTAAAAGAAGTCCAGCCAGAAATCCTTGCGGAATTTAGCCTGATTCTTTCGCCATGGTCGCGTCCATTCAATGATGAGAAAAAACAACGACACCAGTATGAGCCAGTAAAAGTAGTTGTTCCATGAAGGCCGGGTGATCTCATGGACCAGGTAATTGAAATACCCGGAGTATGCATTGACAACTATGTTCCAATAGTGTTCTAACATGGCCGGCCGGCATTATCGGGTTAGTCCAATGCATTAACCGGGAGATTTTCCCGTTTCCAGCGATAAATTCCACCGCGCATATCGTAGAGCCGGGTAAATCCATTGTCGGCCAGTGCTCTGCAGGCATCGGCTGATCTGCCTCCGGTGGCACAGTAAATGTAAACCGGCTTGTCTCGGTCCATTGCTTCCATACGGCGCATAAAATCCGGTTCGTAATAGTTAATCAGTATTGCACCATCTAAGTGCATACCGCGGTATTCCTGAGGGGTTCTGACGTCAACCAGATAATACTCACCGCCATTTTGCAAATGATCATAAAACTGCCCTGGTTCAATGAGAGATATGCGGCCTGCTTCGCCATTTTCGGAACTGACCTGAGCATCACTGCAGGCAGCCAGCAGGAACGCAAGCAAAAAGAGGAGGGGAGTGGTTTTTTTCATCACATTTTGTTGAACAAAAAGGTATACCATACAAATGTACCCGTTACAAGACCTGCAACCCGGTAACTTAGGTTACACATCCAGGTTCTGAAACAAAAATAATCATTCTTTCGGAATCAATTTCCCACCGAACTTCATTGATTAACCTGAAGGCAGGCCGGTTATTATTGATGCCGGTGCCCCTGAGCTGCAACCATGAAAAAAACAGTCATTACTGCAGTGTGTACACAGAAAGATAATATCTTTACAACGCACCAACTCAACAGCCCGGCACATGAGTAAAATTCTCGGACTTCGCACGGCGGCGTATAAAGTTCCCGACCTGAACAAGGCCAAAGCCTGGTACGCTAAAGCTTTTGGCACTCAGCCATACTTCGATGAGCCCTTTTACGTGGGCTTCAACATTGGCGGCTATGAATTGGGCCTGATGCCCGATGATGAACATCCCAAAATGAAGGCTGATACCGTGATCATCTATTGGGGGGTGGAGGATATAGACAAAGCTTTTGAACACATGTTACAATCCGGTGCTACTGAATACGAGCCGCCTACAAACGTTGGTGGTCCTTTGATGGTAGCAGCAGTGTACGACCCCTGGCACAACATTATCGGCCTGATCTACAATCCGGAATTTAAAGCCGGTTAGATTGGATGATTATGCATTCAATGGATTGAAGTACTTCGTCATGAATCAGCCACAACAGATGGATGTTGACCGGTCTGCCAGGGAAAACCTTCAATACCTTTCGCCTTGAGCCGTTCAATAATCTGTGCTGTATGATGCTGAATATGCCTGATGCTGTTCAGGTGAAGTTCAAACCTGGTACAGGGATACCATTCAAATCCGGAATCATTGCTGAGTGGCAGGGCGGCGATCCGTTCCGCCAGGTTTTTTTCAATATGACTGATATAGTCAATCAGTTCTCCTTTTGTATGATACCCTTTTACCTGTACGCCTTCAACAGGGTTTTCCCATTCTTCTGCACCTCCCAGACTTTCTGCTCCCTCTATAGCCTTGTGTAATGGCGTAAAATTTTCAGGCCCGGCACTAAGGTAGAACCACACACCCCAAATTGTGTGATAGGCCAGTTGCCAGATGGGATTGTGGTACTCGTGGTTGTTCCACTGTGTATCCGGTACTTTTTCCAGGGATTGGCGTAACATTCCCAGTGCGGCTTTATACTGTGATTCCAGGATCTTTGCTATGGCTGTATTTTCCATGATTGTTCAGGTTTTGTTGTAAAACAAATTTACCCGGCAGTACTGACAAGTGTATGTCAGGAGCAGATTGTTGGGCGGGTAATTATTTATCCCTCAGCCAAAAAATGTGGGGATTTTTATCGGTAGTTGACGGAAATGAAAGCCAATCGGAATGCATTGGGAAATGTTCTAAACACATCTATGGCTTTGCATTCAATGATGCTTATCTTCTGATGGCCATTTTGATATGTGCATGTCTTCATCATGAACAACACCCTTAATCGCCAAACTCCCGGCGCCATTTTTTGTCGACCCTGGCAGAGATCAGTATGCTGAGCTCGTAAAGCACGTAAAGCGGAATGGCTATTAAAAACTGTGTGATCACATCCGGGGGTGTGATGATGGCAGAAAGCAAAAGTATTATGATGAAGGCATGCCTGCGGTACTTTCGCATAAAGGCCGGCCCGATAAGACCCATTTTGGAAAAAATATAAACCACTACCGGTAGCTCAAAAATGAGTCCGGCCGGAAGAACAAACATGATCATGTAATTCACAAATGACACCACCCGTGGTTGGTTGGCTACATCAGGCAGGGTATAGCCGGCCAGAAAATTGACCGCAAAAGGTGAAATGATGAAATACCCAAACATCACGCCTGTCAAAAACAGACTGGAACAAATCAAAACCACGCCACGGGTGGCTTTGCGTTCTTTGTTGTAAAGGGCAGGCTTTACAAAGCGCCAGAACTCCCAGAAAATATACGGAAAGGCCAGCACCACACCCAATACTATCGACACTTTGATGTGGAGAAGGAAGGCTTCGCCAAAGTCCACTGTGGTCAGTTCAAAGGGTACCGGCCTGATGCACATGGTTTCCCCCAGGCCCAGGAGCTGCGAAAGCCCGCACATGAACCGGTAGCTCAAAAAATTATCATTGCGGGGCCCGTAAATGATGGAGTCAAACACGAAATCCTTGAACAGGAATACAATGATTCCCAAAATACCAACAGCTATCAGCGAACGGATGATATGCCACCTCAGCTCTTCGAGGTGTTCCAGAAAGCTCATCTCTTTTCCCTGAGATTTTTCCAGTTCGTCAACGTCTACCTGATCAAGTGGCATGCTTTGGAAGCTGTAGGAGGTGATGGCTAATTGGCAGTTCCGTCGATAATCTCAAAAAGCAGATCGAGCCTTGGCGAAAGAATGATTTCCGTACGGCGATTTTGGGCTTTGCCCTCTCTGCTGGCATTGGAGGCTACCGGATGATGTTCACCCCGCCCGCTTGCAATCAGCATTTCAGCGGGTACGCCATGCCTCACCAGTTCTTTTACTATGGTAGTAGCTCTTCCCACGCTGAGATCCCAGTTGCTTTCCGCACTGCCATCACTGTCAGTATGACCCTCCACATTGATGGTGATATCGCGGGCATCTTTCAGTACGTCTGCCAGCTTACGGATGGCTTCGCGGCCTTTGGCATCAATCTGACGGCTCCCGGTGGCAAACAACAGGTTTTGACTCAGCGAAATGTACACTTTACCACCTTCTTCACGCACACTAAGCTCATCAGAGCTAAATCCCAGCAATGCCTGATTAACAAGACCGGTAATTTCTGCCAGCCGGGCTTCTTTTTCGTCAATGGCCAATTGCAATTCATTGACCCTGGCTTCGCGTTCAGCTAAACTGGCACTTAACTCACGCGATTCAGCCTCCCTTTGCCTTACTTCTTCGAGCAGTTTTTCGATGGCAGTTTGTTTTTCTTCAATGGCCCCGGTGGCTTCAGCCACATCCGACTCCCGAAGTTTGAGTGCGGACTCCAGATCTTTGATGTCCGCTTCCCGCTGACGCAACTCAATTTCCTTTCGGTCGAGCTCCATCTGCTTGCGTGCCAGTTCTTCACTCAATACCTGCTTTTCCGTTGTGGCTGAAGAGATCATACTTTGATTTTGAACCAGCATCCGCTCATACAGCGAATTTAGATCTTCATTGGCTCTTCGCAGCCTCTCATAGCGTTCCCGCTCAACTTCAAGCTCACTTTTCAGCCTTTCATTTTCAGCTTCAAGCCGTGCAGCCCGCACAGTCAGCACTTCGATTTGTTCGGTATTGGTGGTGTGCTGCTGCTGATATTGCCTGAAGTCTTCTTCAAGCTGTTTGTTGAGCAACAGCAGGTCGTTGTATTTGCGATTGGGAACACAGGATGACAACAGAATAACTGCCGGCATTATATAAACAATGAATGGTTTCATGGCCATGGCATTAATTTGGATGCAAAGGTAAAACAATCCTTAAACCTGCCGGCTGAAATCGGCATCAGGCTATATGCAGGAACAAAAATTCCGGTATCATCATGCCGACCCATGCAGGGCAGCTCCTTTTGCGTGGAATCCGGGAAAGTCCGGAAAGATTTAGGCTACTAGACGTCCATTTCGGCAATCACCTCTTTTACCTGCGGGAGCATGCGCTTCAGCATGCCTTCTATTCCTCCCTTAAGAGTATAAGTTGCCGATGGACAGCCGCTGCAGCTTCCCTGCAACAACACTTTCACTACTCCATCCTTATAGCTTTGAAACTCAATATTGCCACCATCCATTTCCACGGCCGGCTTCACATATGTGTCGATCAATTCGCGGATTTTTTTTACGGTTTCGGCTTCATCGGCAGAATAGTCGATAAGGCTTTCCTCTTTGGATTGCAGTGCTTCCTGTGCAGCCTCAAAACCATCATTGATGATGGTTTTTTCCGATTCAATGTATTGTTTGATGAATTCCTTCAGCTGCAGCTTGATATCGTCCCAATGGTAGTTCATTTCCTTGGTCACTGTCACAAAGTTATTGGCTATGTAAACGCCTTTAATATAGGGGAGAGCAAACAATTCCTCAGCCAGTGGCGACCAATCCGCAGCCAGGTCCTCAGTTCTGAAATCGGCCGTTTTTCCGGCGTACAGCATCCTGTTGCTCACAAACTTGAGCGATTCGGGGTTGGGTGTCTGTTCTGTGTACAGCAATACCGGCTGTTTGGTAATAGTGGACATATTATTTCATTGATTTTGTGATTCCATAACAATCGTGCACAGAGCAAAGTTGTGTTTGCTTTCAGGGCTTGATACGCTCGATAAACTCTTCTTCCGATATGATCTCCACCGTACCCAGTGCCTCGGCTTTACTGAGCTTTGAACCCGCTTTTTCACCTGCTACCAGTATGTCGAGATTTCTGCTGACTGCAGAAATAACCCTGGCACCGGCTTGTTCGGCCATGGCTTCTGCCGCTGTGCGGGTAAAATGCTGCAAACTACCGGTAAACAGTATGGACTTGCCCGCAAGTGGCAGGCCATTGGCACTACCACCTTCTGTTGAAACCACACCATCCTGCATTGTGTCAGCACTTTTACGCGAGGTTTGCAGATTGACACCAAGCTGTTCCAGCTGATTGAGCAGTTCAACATTCCTGTCCAGGGCAAAAAATTCCCGGATATTGTTGGCTACTACCGGACCAATGTCCTTAATGGAGGTGAGTTCTTCTTCACTTTTGTGCCCCAGCTCACGGATATCGTCAACCTGAGCGGTGAGGATTTTGGCTGCTCGTTTACCCACATGATGAATGCCCAGCCCGTAAAGCAATCTGGCGGCAGGGCGGTTTTTTGCGGCTTCAATGGCAGCTTTGAGATTCTCGACACTTTTTTCACCAAATCCTTCCTCTTGAAGGATTCGCTCGAAATTGAGCCCGAATACATCAGCATACGATCTGAGTATTCCCATCCGGTAGAATTTTTCCACCAGTTGCCGGCCCAAGCCATCAATATCCATGGCATCTTTCGACACGAAATGAATGAGCTTTTGCAATAGCTGTGCTTCGCAATGTGGATTGACGCATCGCCATGCAGCTTCACTGCGGATTTTTTGCAGTGGAGCCTGACAGGAAGGACAATTTTCCGGAAACCGGATCTCTGTCTCATGGCCGGTTCTCAGCTCGGGAAACGACTTGACCACGTAGGGTATAACATCGCCGGCACGTTCTACCAGCACTGTATCCCCAATCCTGATATCGCGGCTAGTGATGAACTCTTCGTTATGCAGTGAAATAGATGAAACCGTAACCCCGGCAAGCTGCACCGGTTCAATTTTAGCAACTGGAGTTACTGCACCTACCTTCCCCACCTGAAACTCCACGTTCAGCAGGCGAGATGTGGCCTGCCGGGCTTTGAATTTCAAGGCTACTGCCCAGCGCGGATGATGGCTGGTTGAGCCACATTGCTGCTGAAGGTCATAGCGGTCAACTTTAATCACTACCCCGTCTGTTTCATAGGGCAGTTTGTCGCGGACCTCCTCCAGTTTTTCACAAAAAGTTATCACAGAACCAATACCGTCCAGTGTCTTGTTCATGGGCATGTCAAGAGGCACCTTAAACCCAAGTTCATTCAGGAGGGCAATGGATTCAGAATGACTTTGAAGTTGCCGGGTTATATCCTCTCCCTGCCGGTTATAGGCCACGGCTATCTGGTAAACAAAAGCTTCCAGTCCTCTGCGAACCACTTCGGCACTGTCTTTTACCCGCATGGCACCGGTGGCGGCATTGCGTGCATTGGCCAAAAGGGTTTCTCCGGCTTCCAGGCGATTTTGGTTCACCCGTTGAAACACATCCTTGCGAATCACCACTTCACCCCGCAATTCTACTCGATGCAGGCCAAAAGCTGAAAAATTTGCCCGCACCGGAATGGAGCGCATAGCCCGGGCATTGCCGGTGATCAGCTCACCGTATTCTCCATTGCCGCGGGTAGCACCTCTGGTAAGCAGATCGTCCTCGTATTGAAGTACAATCGAGCCTCCGTCAAACTTGGGTTCAACATGATAGCGAACCTGTTCGTGGTCTGCCAATCCGCAGTGATTGCGCACCCGTTTGTCAAACGCAAGAAGGTCGTCGGCATGGAAGGCATTGGCCAAACTCAGCATGGGACTCCAATGTCTGACTGCCGGAAGATCGTCGCTCATATCACTGCCTACGCGATCAGTAGGACTGCCGGCAAGCTTATAGTTTGGATACTGTGCCTCAAGACGAAGCAAAAAGTGGTACAGCTCATCATATTCCTGATCGCTGATAAGGGGATCATCCTGTATGTAATACCGCCATTCGTGATACCGGATTACATCGGCCAAAGCCTGCATCAGCCCGGGTACTTCATCATCTTTGGGCGTGTGACGGCATTGCGCGGCCACAGCCCTGGTTTCCTCCATCCATTTGCCGGCATCGGCATGCAGTTGAAGCTTCTTCATTACTTTGTGCTTATTGGGTAGTCAGATCAAACAGGTCGCGAAGATGCTCTATTTCCGGGTTGATCTCGCGAAGCTGACGGTATTTTTCGGTTTCGCTCAGCAAATGTCCGGGCTTGGGTCGTTCGGGTTCAGACGCTTTCAATGTCTTGTCGACCTTGATTCTGATCTCAAAGAGCTCCCCACCGCAAAGTTCATTGATCACCGGAGTAAAATCGGCAGTATCCAGAATCGCTGCCTGAGCCATTTGGCTGCTCACATGCAACCAGGCAGCGTCTTCATCGGGTTTCCACACTGCACCGGCCAGTATTCCCTTCAGCGAATTGTTGGCATGCTTTTCCATGTAGTCCCTGAGCGCTTGCTGCAGCTTTTCCTGAACGGGAACCTCGTTTGATTTCTTTTTCCGGGCCTCCTCCGATTCCTGTTTGGCCTTCACTTTCAGTGCCTGAAAACTGGGAAGGGTCTCCATTTCCAGGTCTGAATTTTTCATGGCTGTTGCTTCTGTCCGGGCAACTTCTGTTGCTGATATTGCCGGTTGTGGTACGGTAACTGCAGAATCAGAATCGGTAGATTGAGGTGATGTGATTTCAGCGGAGGTACCGGGATTTTTATTTTGGATATCTCTTTGTTGTGCACGGTCATCGGTTTTAGCCTTGCTGCCTGTTTTGACGGGGGACTCTTTTCCGGCATGTCCCGTCTGATATTCTGTCGGTTCCTGTACACGAGGAGTGGGCATATTCATAACAACTCCCGGGTTGGAAGTGCCGGAGGACAGCGGTGTCCCTGTAAGCAGCCTGTTGACGTGACACATTTTTATCAGTGCCGTTTCCAAGTGAAGCCGTTTGTTTCTGGCAAGCCTGAAGTCAGCATCACACCGCGAAGCAATGTTGAGTAGAGATAAGATCAGATTGTCTGTACTCTGTGCAGCCTGTAACATGTACCGTTGCTTCACACTGTCTGTAACATCCAGAATTCCCACGGTATCTTCAAATCTGCACATCAGCAAATGGCGCAAATGCTCGGTGATGCCTTGTAAAAAATGATCGGGTTCAAATCCCAGCCGCATGATCTCATCGGTCAGTACAAGCATGGCGGGAATGTCTTCCTCTTGAATACTGTCAAAAGCCCTGAAGAAATAGTCGTAGTCAAGGATATGGAGTTGCCTGATCACATCCTGATAACGGAGGTTGTTATTGCCGGCACTTACCAGTCGGTCAAACAGGGAAAGAGCATCGCGTAATGCGCCGTCAGCTTTTTCTGCAATAATGTGCAGGGCTTGTTCCTCGGCATCTATGTTTTCGGTTTTGCAGATGTTTTTCAGGTGCAAAGTCATGTCTGCCACGCTTATCCTGCTGAAATCGTAAATCTGACAGCGCGACAGTATGGTGGGCAGTATTTTGTGTTTCTCGGTGGTTGCCAGTATAAATATGGCGTAATCCGGCGGCTCTTCCAGTGTTTTCAAAAAAGCGTTGAAGGCTGATGGCGAGAGCATGTGCACCTCATCAATAATGTACACTTTATAAGAGCCTTGCTGAGGCATATAGCGCACCTGATCAACCAGGGTACGAATGTTATCCACAGAGTTATGGGAAGCAGCATCCAGTTCTGCAATATTGACCGATTTGTTCTGGAGAAATGCGCGGCATGAGCTGCATTCATTGCAAGGCTCGTTGCTTTCGTCCGGTTTTTCGCAGTTGATCACTTTGGCCAGAATTCTGGCACAGGTGGTTTTTCCTACGCCCCTGGGGCCGCAAAACAGGAATGCATGGGCAAGTTTATTGCTTTTGAGTGCATTTTTCAGTGTTTCAGTTACGTGTTCCTGACCAATAACCTCATCAAATCTTACCGGTCTGTATTTTCGTGCGGATACTAAAAAATCTCTCATGTTGCTGGTTTTTACTGTCGGCAATGACCTTTATCCCCGGAGTCACAATCCTGACTTTCACTGTTTCACGTCCGTCACTGTAAAGTTTCCACCCAATGAAATTCAGGCATACGAGGGATAGTAGTTTGCAGTGCTGCGGGCTGAACTAAACCACACAGCGATGCAAAAATTGCGCAGGTAAAGGTACGTAAATTACAGGCTATTTTCAGTTGAAAAAGCCCAAACAGCTGCTTACCTGGAAATCCGGCTTAATTCAATGCACTACCTGGCCGGGATGTATTCGCTTCAAAAGCTTCAAAGTCAAAGCTAAGGGTAAACCTCAGGGTATTGTCCAGCGGATTGCGCTGACTATTGACCGGTATCAGGTAGCTGAAGTCAAGGCCAAATACGTTGTATTTTAAACCGAGACCCAGGGTAATGTACTTTCTGTTGCCTTTGGTACGATGCTCGTTAAAGTATCCGGTTCTTATGGCAAACAACCTGTCATACCAATATTCCACACCAATGGAATAGTTGATTTCGGCCATTTCTTCCATAAAACCGCCCGGTGCATCGTAAAACGATTTGATCATGGCGTCTATCAGTCCCACATCTTTCCATGACATGTCATTGTCGGTGGAAGGGATGGGCGTAGGCACCATCAGTTTATTGAAATCAGTGAGAAACACCAGTGCATTGTATTCGTCAATTTCAATATCCAGCCCCGCACCGATACCGAGATTGGTGGGAATAAAATCCCGTTGAGTTCTGTCGGCACTGGCCGTATAGGAAATGGTAGGCCCGATATTGGTGGCTGCGGCACCGGCCGAAAAGGTACCTTTGTTTTCGCCCAGGGTAACCGGCCTGCGGTAAGTAACCGAAATGTCACCTGCTGCGGTTCGGCCCGGTTCAATAATCTGGGATCCTACTTGTGCACCTGTGGCCAGTGATGAGTAAATGTATTTCAGGGCCAGGCTGGCTGAAAAATGATCGCTCAGTTTCCTGGCATAAGCGGCACTGAATTCAAACTCCCTGGGTTTTCCGGTCCCCTGAGGTGTGCCGTTATCATCGCGGTAATCAATTTCACCGAGTGAGAAAAACCGAAGACTAAGCCCAAAAGTTTGCATATCATCCACTTTGTAAAACGAAGACAGATATGCCATGTAGATATCGTTAAGCCCCAGTGCCCTGAGCCATGGAGTATAAGTAATAGCCACACCAAACTGATCGTCGATAAAGGCCAGATTCGATGGATTGAAATGCATCGCATTGGCATCGGGCGACATAGCAATACCGGCATCGCCCATGGCACCACTCCGGGCATTGGGTGTGATCCGCAAAAAGGGAACGGCGGTGAGGATTGAATTGGGGCAGGGAGTACCGTCCGGCAACTCAAGCCTGCCGGTAAACGGGTTGATAAAACATTGTCCCTGTGCCAGTGTGTCCTGCACAAAAATGGTGAAGGCCAGTAGGGTAAATGCTAAGTATTTGATATTCATATAATCGTGTAATGTTCTTAGAGCGGTGCAAAAGTACGGATTAATGCTTGCATTAACCGAATTCTCAAACGCCCTTTTGATTATTTAAGTATGACCAGTTTTTCAAAGTCTGATTCAGCTTGCTGATGTGTTCCGTTCATGCCGGGTGTCCGGACGCGAACTTTGTATACGTAAGTGCCCCGCCCAATGCGGTCACCAAAATCATCCAGCCCGTCCCACATAATGCCCGTTACCCGGTTTCCTTCGGCCATAACCTGCTGCTGAATAGTTTTTATCAGCCTGCCCGAAATGGTATAGATCTGTACCTGAACATCAAAAACCAGATCATTGAGGTTGTGCTCAAACATGAACTGGGTTTGCGTAGTAAAAGGGTTGGGGTAGTTGAGTACATGCCGCAATGCAATATTGGCCTTCCCGGCCACCACAAACTCCGTCCGGGCTTCGGCAGAGTTGTTGTAAACATCCCAGGCTTTCACCCGGATCTCATGGCGGCCTTCCTCAAGATTCCTCAGCGGATACCTCACCTCGCCTTTGCGGAAATCATCCATCGCGGCTTCATAGAAGTCGTTGAGAATAAAAGTTTGTGCAGGGTCTTCATCCAGTACGGCTGTTAGATCGTGGCCAATGCCACTGCCGGTAATATTGATACCGCTTTCATCATACAGCTTTACCAGCAGTATTGGGTTTTCATCGGTTAATCCTCCAAACACAAAGCTTTCGTCATTCATGTAGAGTTCAATTTCAGGACCCTGATTATCCGCTACGGCACCTTGATAAGTACCACCAATTTTAAAGCGGTTTTCATAGCCATGGGCATGCCGGCTTATATGATCGTGTGCGTGATAAGAAATTTTGCCATGCCCAATTTCGTAATTGATGTCTTTAGGCACGATAAAGCTGAAAGTAAACTCACCGTTGTTTACGGTAGCGTTGCCCCGAAACAACACATTCCTCTGAACCTGAAAAGTTCGTACCGGGCTAGAAGGTTTGTTTCCCAGTGTGGACAGGGTGGCTACTTTGTCAAAAACCGTAGGTGTGATCACTCCGCTGAAGTCTGTGGCTTTGCTTCCATCGGGGTTGAGTACTTCACCGGTAATGGTTACATGTTGCAGCGCTTCAATAACCACAGTTGAATCCGGTGCCTGACCATTGATGGTATTGGTCACTACCGTTTTGCGAGGCATCCGCATTCGCATTGAAGGATCGCCGAGCAGGGCAAATTTTCGGGAATTGGCTATAAAGGCTCCGGAATTTTCTTTGCCCAGCCTTAGCACTTCACCAATGGGTAGATATTCTCCATTCGGTTCTTTATACATAAGGAACTCGAAAGTGGACCCGATGAGCCGGGCATTGGATTGAGAGGTTACAACTCTGACAGTTGTCATTAAAGCTATAGCTCCACCGTTGGTTTTACTGAGAAGGTACTCTCCTGCACTCAGAAAATCCGGATCATCAAACGGCCCGAATGTGCATGTGGCTGTAACAACCAATGGCAATCTGTCAAAATTCTCCCATGTTTGCATGTGTTCAAGCTGCAATACCCTCTCTTGTGTCCAGCCTGTAGGTCCGCCATGTCCCATAAAATTGAGGATATGCGTTCCTCTGAAAATATGATTATTGATGGCTTCAGTAACTCCCGGATAACGGGGATCACCAAGAGTGGACACCCGGGTGAATGCATCCAGATATACTTTATCGATGTTAAATACCAGGTTGCCTAACCTTACATCTTCGGCTATTTTGTCAGCTTCATTGATATGCTCATTACTGTCTCCATCATCAGCTACAAAAACGATCCTGTTGAGCCAGTCACCCAGTACCACGGGGGAAGTTTCGTAGTGAATGATCTTATTAACCAGAGTATTGGCATCTGTAACCGAACGAGCCGGTAACCTGCCAATGGCTATATCGAGTCCGCCTCCATTGATATTGCCTTCGTGGTCATCAAGCAGACCGAAATAGTCATCGGAAGTATAGCTGCCCAGCGGATTGGTGCCGTTGGCCGTTTGGTAGGTGATGATAAAATGATCGGGGTCATTCACCTGCCGGTTGTTTTTGGGATCAAATGATCCATCGCCAAACAGCAGAAGATATTTAAAACCCGGGTGTTTGTCGTAAACCATTTTGACGAAGTTCCTGACTGCACTGACGTCCTGATGCCCTCCGGTAAAATGATTATATATATCCTGAATGTCAACGGTAATAATGGTGAGGTCATCCATGGAAACGCGATGCTGGGCAAGCTGAAACACGGTCTGCTCAAACTTGCGATGGTATATAATCACCATATCCGGTGTGCCTGTGTTATGCAGATTGTACACCGAAACCGCAGGTTGGGGCGTGGGAGCAGGCAGATTGCCGGGTTGAAATACCGTAAAAAACCTCACTTGGTCGGCAGGACGCTTAAAGCGGATATTGTTTCCTACATGTTCTGCCTCCAGGGCTGTAGGGTTATGGAAATCCGTCACATCCCAAACAACAGGCATAATTCCACCGGTACTGATCATATATCCGGCTTCCGGGTGTTCTGTGCTTTCAATATCCGTAATGAATAGTTGAGTACCTGAAAAGTTGAGATGCCTTCTTGCCATGATCTCGATGTAGTCCAGCCAGCCTTCGGATGTGCTGGTAATGCGCTGAAAGTTGACATTGACCTGGATATTGCTCTGATTGGGCGGCATCCACTCCATATTAACCTGACCGGTGTGAGCGTAAATGTTGTTTGGCCCGGAATGGACATTAGGAATAGTAACCGAGCCGGTCTGTCCATGAGCACTAACCTGAAATGTGGCTGCGTTGCCTGATCCCAGAGCCCGTGAAGCAAACCTGGCTGTGAGTTTTACCGGGTGTGAAGTCATGATGCCGGGAAACTGAAAATTGAACTCCCGCTGCAGGGTAAACCTGAAATGCTCGCCAAACCAGTCTTTGCCCGATCCGCTGGAAAAAACACTATAATCCAACAGGTTGACCAGCTCCTGTTCATGTCGTTGTACTTCATCAAATGAAGTGGTGGTGTAAACAGCGTTACCTCCGGCAAAAGCGCTTATTATGCGTTTTGCACCGGTTGTCTGGGTAGAAATTTTAAGCAAGTAATGGATTTCGTTGGTATACAGATGAGTAGTTCGGGTAAGTCGATTTTCGGCAGCATTATAGGATACAGGCATAGTGCCTTCGGCATAGAGGAGGATGTGATCGCCGGAATTGAACTGGCCGTTTTGGGCACCTTCAAAATGGATGGCCATTTCAGGCAGCTCCTTAAAATAGTCTTCACTTAGCATTTCGGGCAGCATTTGCCCGCCGATTCCGTAAACCCGGATTTGTCCGGGATGGATATTGTCAAGTTGCGAAATACCCAGTGTGTTTTTAAGAAACTGGTAATCGAGCTTGTACATCCCTGACTGGGTAACGCTGAAGCGATAGACGGAATCGCCGGCTACATTTCCGGCCAGTGAAGATTGTGAAGGCCATGCATCACGAGAGCCGGCAAAAGCCTGATCAGGCATCATGGTGAGTTCCAGTTCAAAGTCCAGTAATCTTTCGGGTTGACCTGTGCGGTTTAATCTGACCGGCGTTAACGTGATATGTGCAAAATGCCGGTCCCGGGAACGCACTACTTCGGCATGTACCGTAAAATCAGCGTCCGGAATGGTCAATGACTCACCCTGCCGCAGCCGGAGTGTTTCGGTAGACTGTCGCACAATTCTCGCACTGACCCGGGCCATGGCAGGCACTTCAATACGGTGTGAGTAAAGAGGTAGTTCAGGGAAAGATTCATGGTATTCGGCGTGCTCAAAATAGAGGCGGTAAACTGTTTTTCCACCGGGAAGCTGCTCGGTCAAAAGTTGTTCGGCCCAGTGGAGGGTGTCTGAAACCCTGACAATGTTTTGGGCCGCCACAAAATGTGATGTAAAAAAGAAAAAAATTGCTGAAATACAGCACACATTAAGCCCTGAAAAAAAGTACCTGTATACCCTCATACAAAAAAATTTCGCCCCAAAATCGGTGATGTGAAGTTTGAACGACCACCTTTATGGCTGAATTGTTACAAAAATGTTAAAAAGCCGATAACCATGAATTAAAATGGCACAAAGGGGCAATTTTTGGAAAAATGCACCGAGTCAGACCAAAACATGGTTATATTCGTTCTTTCGATGCGGGGTGAAAAGCCGGATGATGGCATGCGGTGAATTCGAATTCTTATTGATAACTCTTTGTTGAGGCGTATGAAGCACTTTAACATTTACCGTTTGATCTTGTTCTCAGCCATGGCTTTGTCGAGTATCCATACTATGGATCTCAAGGCACAGGACCCGGTGTACAGTCAGTTTTATGCAGCGCCTCTTCAGATGAATGCCGCACTTACGGGCACCACCTATGCACCGCGGATTATGCTGAATTACCGCAATCAATGGCCGGGCATGATGAATGCCTATGTTACGTATAGTGCTGCCTATGATCAGTATGTTGAAGCCATCAACAGCGGATTTGGTGTTTCAATCATGGCCGATGCAGCAGGAGACGGCGTTTATCGTACTACCGGCATAGGAGGGCATTATGCTTACAGCCTGCAGCTTACTGAAAGCATTTTTTTGCGGGGCGGACTGGAAGCCAACTACCATCAGATCAGGCTTGACTGGGACCGGCTGATATTTCCCGGCGATATTGATCCGTTTGACGGGGTGATTGACGGTCAGAACAGCGAACCCCGTCCTGATCAGCTGACCAACAGTCACATCAGTCTGGGAACCGGAGTACTGGCCTATGCGCGATACGGTTACATTGGCGTGTCACTCAAACATTTGAATTCACCTGACGAATCGTTTCTCGACGTCAATTCCATAGCCAGTATAGTGCCAATTCGATTGGGTGTGCAGGCCGGGGGACAGATCCCCATTACTGATCATCCTCAAAAACGAGATGTACAGTACATTTCACCCAATATTGTGTTTTTGAAGCAAGGCGAATTTACGCAGGTAAACATGGGTGCTTTCCTTCGCATCAATTCGATTTACGGTGGAGCGTGGTACCGCCATGCTGGAACAAACAGCGATGCCATCATTGCCATGGCCGGGGTACAGTTTGGTGTATTTCGCTTTGCATACAGCTACGACATTACGGTTTCGGGTTTAGCCGGTGTATCGGGCGGTGCACATGAGATTTCACTGATCATCAATTTTGATGAGAGTGAGGAAGTGAAGAGAAGGAGGAAATCGAGAATGTATCTTGAATGCCCTGGAATATTGAGGTAGTGTTAAAACCACCGTTGATTATACTGAACCTGTGGGAATGCCGTTATTTCCGCGTCCGGATAATTTTAACAGGAGAAAATTTTGCCTTCGGGTGAATGTTCCGACAAATTAGCTATTTTTGCGATCCGCTTTATTAAAGTATTAAGGTAAAACTATTCCATGTTACGAGCCAATTTTTCATTTTACTTTGCTCTTGCAGCTGCTTTACTGATATTGAGTTCATGCGGCCGGAAGGAGCGATCATCCACTACCGGCTGGGTGTATAACGACGAGAAATGGGGAGGTTTTGAGAAAACCCTCAATTACGAAGGTCAGCCTACCGGGCCCAATCTTGTGTTGATTCAGGGTGGTACGTTCAATATGGGCGTTACTGAGCAGGACGTTATGTTTCGCTGGGATAATATCCCCAGAAGGGTAACAGTGTCCAGTTTTTATATGGATGAAACCGAGGTGTCCAATATCGATTACCGGGAATACCTGTACTGGCTGAATCGCGTATTTGGTGAAACCTATCCGGAAGTTTATCGTCGGGCATTGCCGGATACCCTGGTTTGGCGTGAAGAGTTGGCTTATAACGAGCCCTACGTGCAAACTTATTTCCGTCACCCTTCGTACGATGATTATCCGGTGGTTGGTGTCAACTGGCTTCAGGCTACTGAGTATGCCCGCTGGCGGACTGACCGTGTTAATGAAATGATTCTGATCGAGCGCGGTATCCTGAATACCAATCCCGATCAACGCGATGAAGACAATTTCAATACCGAGGCTTACCTGGCTCGTCAATACGAGGGCAGTGTGCGCAGAAACCTTCGCAACTTAGGCCCCGGAGGCGGTGAGCGCCCTGTTCGTTTTGAAGACGGTATACTGTTACCTGAGTATCGTCTGCCTACTGAGGCAGAGTGGGAATATGCAGCTTTGGCATTGATCGGCAATCAATCTCATGACCGTGATGAGCGGATCACCGACCGCCGAATTTATCCCTGGAATGGAACTACCGTAAGGTACCAACGCAGAAACCGCGATCAGGGCAAGATACTTGCTAACTTTAAGCGCGGAGCCGGTGATTACATGGGTATGGCCGGTCGTTTAAATGATAATGCGCCAATACCCGGACCGGTACGTTCATTCCTGCCCAATGATTTTGGATTGTACAACATGGCCGGAAATGTGAGTGAGTGGGTTATGGATGTTTATCGTCCGCTTACCTCTACCACACTGGTGGATGTTGATCAGCAGGATCTCAATCCATTCAGGGGTAATGTATTTATGGAGAAAATTCGCGATGAATATGGGGAACTGGTGGAAAAGGATTCATTGGGACGTATCAGGTATCAGGTAGTTCGCGATGAGGATGTTGCCGACAGGCTGAATTACCGCCGCGGAAATGTACTCGATTACCTGGACGGTGATGACATGTCAGAAGTAACCTACGACTATGGGGTATCGTCGCTCATCAATAATGAAAGCCGCGTAATCAAGGGTGGTTCATGGGCCGACAGAGCTTACTGGTTGTCGCCCGGTGCGCGCCGTTTTATGCAAGAGCACCAGTCAACCCGCACAGTGGGATTCCGTTGTGCCATGACACGTGTGGGAGCACCTGAGGCCAACAACAAGCGAGGGGGTAATGAATTCCGCTCGGAAAGGCCGCGAAGAGTAAATCGTCGTTATTAATTTGGTTACTATCCTCAAGTTAAGCAGAATAAAAAAACGCCCTTCAGCTAAGCATTGAAGGGCGTTTTTTATTTTTACCCGGTATTTACCATGACACCAAAACAAACTGAATCACTTTACCGGATATTCCGGAACAGTTCCGGGGTATCTACCGACTCCCGAAGCATAGCGGCCGGGGAAATATATTTTGCTCTGAGCGGAGAACGCTTTGATGGCCATCATTTTGTAGAGGACGCCTTGCGAAAGGGAGCTTCCGTGGCCGTAATAAAGCATGAATATCTGAAGACCGGCAGCCAATTGCCGGATAAGATTTTCCCGGTGGATGATCCGCTTGAAGCTCTGCAACAACTTGCACTTCATCATCGCAGGCAGTTTGAAGGCATGTGTCTGGCCTTAACAGGCTCCAATGGGAAAACCACCACCAGGGAGTTACTCAATGCCGTTTTATCCACCACTTTAAATGTACATGCCACGGAAGGCAATCTGAACAACCATATCGGGGTACCGCTTACTATACTTCGCATGCCTGATGAATGTGAATTGCTGCTGTTGGAGATGGGAGCCAATCACATTGGAGAGATTGATACCCTGTGCAAAATCGGCCTGCCGGATTACGGACTGGTAACCAATATTGCCGCTGCCCATCTGGAGGGTTTCGGCGGAATTGAAGGGGTGGTGAAAGCCAAGGGAGAACTGTATCAACACCTGTGTGACCACGGCAAAGTGGCATTTTACGATGAAAGTGCTGCTCATCTTTCTGCCATGATCCCCTGCGATAAAGGAGTTTCCTATGCTGCGGTTCTGACACAGCATCAGGTGTTGGTTGAATTGGACGAACTTCAGCCGGTACACGGTGGGTTGAGGTATAAAATGGTAACCGGTGATCACACCTTTTCAGTGACCACAGCACTCACAGGGGCATACAATCTGCAAAATATCAAAGCGGCCATTGCCGTAGGGCTTTACATGGGCATTCATTCTCATGCCATCAATCACGCACTGGAGCAATACCGGCCCGCAAATATGCGAAGTCAGCTGGTTGAAATGGGTGAATGCCGGGTTATATTGGATGCATATAATGCTAACCCCGCCAGTATGGAACTGGCTATTCGGAACCTGTCAATGTTTCCCGGTAAAAAACTGGCCGTGCTTGGCGATATGCTCGAGTTGGGTGCAGAAGAGCACCACTACCACCGCAGTATCATAGAACTTGCGCTTTCTGTTGATGATCTTGAAATCATCTGTGTCGGCCCGCGATTCAGGGATGCTGGCCCTGTAAACGGGCGCATACGTTACACAGACAGCAGCGAGGAAGCCGGAGAAATGCTGACCCATGAACTGCCTCCTGGAGTGTTGACCATACTTTTTAAAGGCTCTCGCAGTATCCGGGTGGACAAAGCTTTCAGTATCATGAAAGAAAGACTGAAGTAGCGTTAACCAGTAACCGGGTTCACATCGTTTACCGGTTCAGGATGCCAGCCCGGTTGAGATTATCCTGAAACAGGTCTGTAATTTTTAATGGTTTGGTGTATAGCCCGGAGAATCTTTAGGTTGAGGGGATGATCTGTTTCGTCAATGCTTTGTTCGTAAACAGACATCATAAGGAAGGCAAAATAGTCGGCAATAATTTCGTCGGGATGAATGATGTAATTGGTAAGTGTGCCAATGTTTTGCCTGAATTCAGGAAAAGTTTCGTGTTCAATAACCTCCGTTTTTACTTCAGATCCAACCACATTAAAGAAGGCAAATTGAAGCACATCAAAAAACTGCAACGTTTCATCGAATTCATCGGGTACTTCAGCAAAAATCAAGGGAACACCTAAAGTGTGGGGATCAAATCTGAAAAGATAATGGATGTTAACTCCATCGGGATTGGAAAGTCTGGCAGTTTCAAGCGGAAGTGGCAATTGCAAAGGAGCATCGGCGGGATAAAATCCGATGATTTCATACAGTTGATGGCGCAAATCCGGATGATAGCGGGAGATGATATGAAAAACTTCATGGTAGATCACTCGTCTGAAATTGTGTCGGTCCATTCCTTGGGTTGGTGTGTAAGCGGGAGAACCGGCCGGGTTAGGGATGACATTCCGGGGAACAATAATGGCATTTTGCCGTGTATACCAAACGCCGGCACCATAGTGCCTGCCATCGGTTTTTACCATGTACACCGGTTCACTGAATAGTGAGGGGTTAAGGTGGTTTAAATTTTGAGCAGCCTGTTGCAGTAATGGGGCAATGGCAGATTTATCGGACTCAGTCCAGGGCATGACGCTTTCCTGCAGGCTATGCAGGTATTCTTCCCTCAGGCTGCGCAACAAAAAGTTATCCCAAAAATCCAGATCGTCCCAATCCGTTGAACTGCTAAACATCTGTAACTGCAGAAGCATGTCCATGGCGGTTATCTGTTCAAAAAAGCCTTCCAGGGTATCCGTTGAAATGAGTACCTGTTGTTTTGAATGGTCCGGCCATACAAACGGGTCTTTGCCGGATTGAGCACAGCCGTACAATAAAAAGCCTGTGAACAGAAAGCTTTTTGCAATGAATTGCCATGAAACTATAAACCGGTTTACATCCATGAAAAATAACTGAGTGGTGATTTTTAGCTGTTGACCAAGGGTTTGGTGAATGCGGAAGAGACTTTTAACTTTGTGATAATCAATAAAGTTGAACCGTAAAGCTCAACAAAACTTTGAATTTTTTTACGGGTGTTTTGCAAAACCGTATCCACCTGAAACTGGTAATCAATATGTCATCCAGTAAGCAACTACAACCGGATGCCCGGGTTTTCCGGATCGGGTGATCAGCTTTGCCGGCATAATAAGCAAAACGAAAGATATGAAATTGATTCCCGTGTTTCCTCTTCGGCTTATCGTTTTTCCCGGCGAAAGGGTAAATCTGCACATTTTTGAACCGCGATACAAAAAGCTGATCAGTGACATCCGCAATACCGACCGGCGTTTTGGCATTTCGCCTTTTGTTGATGAGAAGCTGGCAGAAACCGGAACTGAAACAGAAGTGATCAGTATTGCCCGTGAATACCCTGGTGGTGAAATGGATATCACTGTTGAAGGGAAGGAACTGTACCGCATAACCCAATTTTTTGAAAGCAGCCATCCCGACAGCTATGCCAATGCAGAGATCACATACGCACCCCATACACTGGAAGGCGGGGATCCCTACATGTATGCCGAAATACTGAAATACCTGGAGCAATTGTTTGAAGTGCTAAAATTGGACAGAGCACTGCCTGATTCGCCATTTTCCTATTGCTGTTACGATGTGGCCCATGTTGCGGGCATGAGTCTGAATGAAGAATACGAATTACTTTGCATACCGGATGAAGCCGGGCGGCAAAAGTATATGCTCGATCATTTGAAGACTTTTCTGCCACATGCGCATAAAGTGCAGCGACTTAAGCAACTTGCAGCCCTCAACGGGCATTTCAGAAACCTGAAACTGGACTGATTACTCCTGATCATGTTTTTTTCCACAGTGGGGGCAATCATTTTTTTGTTCATCGCGGGCTTTGGCCAGCTGATCACCGAAGCCGGAAGCGAGAATGCCGGCAGGAAGGGCAAAAAGCCCCACTCCGATAATGGCGATGATGCCACCTAAAAATTTCCCGAAACCGGTTATGGGGTAAATGTCGCCATATCCAACCGTGGTGAGGGTGGCAATTCCCCACCACATCGTTTCGGGGATGCTGGAGAAGTTTTCGGGTTGGGCTGCATTTTCCACATAATACATGATGGTAGAGGTAATGAGCAGCATGAACAGCGTGAAAAAAATGGCGATAATCAGTTCCTCGCGCTTTTCTTTCACCACGTCATTGATCAGGGTAAGAGCCTTGACATAGCGGGCCACTTTGAATATCCTGAAAACCCGGAATACGCGGAGAATTCTAAGCAAGCGAAGATCGATGCCGAGCAGCGGAAGGAAAAAAGGCAGAATGGCCAGAAAATCGATGATGAGAAGGGGAGTGAAAGCGTAACGGATATTGCCCGTTACCGGTGTGCGGAAATCCGGATGTTCATTGGCAGACCAAATTCTCAACACATACTCTACGGAAAAAATGAATACCGAAATGGCCTCAAACCAGAAAAAAAATGCGGGGAACTGCTGATAGACTGGCTGAATAGACTCAATGACAATGGCCGCAACATTCAGAATAATGAGTGTAATAATGAAAACATCCACTTTCCAGCTCAGATCGCCTGGGCGTTCCGAAACTTCCAGAATGTTGAAAATGCGTTTTTTGAGGGTGGCCATAAGCAAAGTTTGGTCCGCTAATTTACCGGAAGTTTTACGGCCTGTCAAGTGGATGCATTTTTAATTTACTGCAACTCAGTCAAGCCGGTAAATTTCCATAATGTTTTCCAGGATTTGCTCAAAGGGAATCTGCAGGTCTTTCAGCGTTCCTGTTTTCAGGTCAAATACCCAGCCATGCACTTTGAGAGAGCGTTGTTTACCTGCCTGCTGCACGGCTGCCAGTTTAATGACGTTGACACACTGCTCCTGCACATTGAGTTCTACCAGCCTGTTGTATCGCTTGTCCTCATCAGTTATGCCATTGAGTTCATCCCTGTGAAGACGGTACACATCGCGGATGTTCCGAAGCCAGGGATTCAGAATGCCGAGATCCTGGGGCTGCATGGCGGCCTTGATACCGCCGCAACCGTAATGGCCGCACACAATGATGTGTTTAACCTCGAGGTATCGCACGGCATAGTTGATCACGCTCTGTACGTTGAGGTCAAGATTGGGAACCAGATTGGCAATATTGCGGTGAATAAACACCTGACCGGGACTTACACCCATCAGCTCTTCGGCAGTAACTCTGCTGTCACTGCATCCAATGTACAGAAATTCAGGCGTCTGAGTTTTGGCCAGGTTATTGAAATAGTCATTGTCAAGCTCCAGCTTGCCGGTTACCCATTTTTTGTTGTTGTTAAAAATTTCTGCTATCTCCATAGGCTTTATTTATTAAGTTTATAGTGGATTAGAATTTGGTGTGTTATTTTTGATCACTTTTTGTTGCCGCGCTACGCGCGGAGTATAGGAGTCGGTTTAGCCGTCAGCCATCGTCTGAAGCTTTAATGATCACCTTGCATTGGTGGGGCTCACCATCAGCTTTGTGGATACACAACATGTACTTTCCTTCAGGCAGAGTTTTTATTATCAACGGGCGGCCTTGTTCAATAATTCCCTGCATCAAAACCCGCCCTTCCATACCGGATAGAGAATAACTAAACGCACCATATGTGTTTTCAGGAAAGCGGACGTGTATCTGGTCCCTGGCCGGGTTCGGATACACGAACCATTCGATTAGCCCGGCCTGATGTTCTGCTGTGCTGACCGGCGTTCCAAAATACGGCTCTCCGGGGGTGAAGTACAAGTGGTAAAGATTGTATGCCAGCATGTAATCCAACCCGTTGAACATACCCCGCCTCTGATTGGAGTCCAAACCATAAGCATGGGCCGTTCTTGCCCACCGGTCGCTACTCCACCAGCCAACAGGAGCATCGCAGTCCCAGGTCGGGTCGGGGGATGTATTATAACAAGGCCCGCCGGCAGGTGCATCTTCCAGAAGCTGTAAAAAGGTGTCGTATTCGAAATCGGGAACCACAGTATTGTGGATTACAGCTCTGGCCAGCGGATAGATCCAGTGGCCGTATTGCTGTGCCTGAACCGACATGGTTGTATCGTTGCGTTGATTGCCGGCAGCAGCCAGTTTCATGATCATGGCATTGTTGTAGTCCTTGCCCTGAATGGCGAAGCAAAAACTGAGTATGCATATCGAATCCGGTTCACCGCTCATCGGGTCTAGTACAGGCATGTTGTTGAACAACCAGAACGGAACGGCATCATCCGGAATGGACAAGTACACAGAGTCGGTAATATAGGAGGCTGCGCTGCTGAACCCCCAGCTCAGCCAAAAGGCATTTCCGCCATACTGATCGGGAACCTGAATACTGTCAGGACTGTAAAGTTGCCAGTTGTTACCGCTCAGGTAAGTAATTAATCTGTGTGCTGTAGCCGAAGTCAACTGCCTGATATTGTAACCCTGAATTTCAATATGATCGGGTACAAATCTCCGGATCATTGCCAGCCCGTAAAGTAAACCTGCCACCTGATCCTGGGAGGTGAAATACCCATTGAGGGGGTGTGGTGTGCCGCATGAGCCGGTTGAAGCTATGCAGCTTACATCATCCCATTGCGAGTGCAAATGGCCTGGGACGTCGTCGCGTACAAACCAGCCTTTGGGCGGCTCGCCGGGTTGATTGCTCAGTTCATTGCCCCGCTTCTCAAGCCGTTCAATAGTCAACAAAGCCTGCAGAATGAGCAGCGCAGTTTCTGCTGCCTCCTCTTGTGCCTGGTATTGGCGGAGCAGGCCGTATTCTGTACCCAGAACAGCCAGGTAGTCACCCATTACATAAGTTCCGTCGGCCCAGTGGAGCTTCCGGTTACCGGCTTCTGCACCCATGCATGATGATCCCGTTATTTCCCAGTCAGTGAGGCAATCGGTAAACTGGAGAGTGGCTGCCGGTATGCCGTAACCTGCCGGCTGATGAGGCATTGAGGCATGGTTGACAATAAACTGATCGTGAAATCTGTCTCTGTAGTCCAGGTATTTTTCCAGCAAAGCAGTTTGTTGACCCATCAGCAGGGAACTGCTCCCAACCATCAGATAAAACATACATAGCCATCCGTTTTTCATAATCCACTAGCAAGGATAAAGTGTGCAGATGTAAAGGTAGGAAATGCCGCTGAATTCTGTTTTCCCAAAGGTTTTACAAGATCAGGGGGAAACAATCAATGTGCTGCAGTGTGCCGGTGGTGTATATCGGCAAAAACCTGTCCGCTCATCTTGCCTTCTCCGGCAGCTTGTTTAAGTTGAACATCAACAATATCACCAACCTGAATTGCAGGGTCTGAAACCGGAAACCTGACGCGGATGTAATTGTCTGTATAGCCTTCGGCTTCGCCTTGGACGGATATGTCTTCAACCAGCACGGGTCTTACGGATTGTATGAAACGCTGGTTGAACACATCTGTTTTCTGTGCTGACAATGACCGCAGCATTTCGTTGCGTTTTCTTCGCTTGTTCATGGAAACGCTGCCCGGCATGGTTGCAGCCGGTGTATTGCTTCGCTCAGAATAGGTAAATGCATGCAGGTAAGTAACATCCAGGGATTCGATGAATCGGAGGGTTTCAAGAAAATCATCGTCTGACTCACCGGGGAAGCCGGCAATTACATCCACACCTATGGCCGCATGGGGAATAAGTGAGCGGATAGTTTCCACTCTGTTTTGGTAGCGGTTGCGGCGATATCGCCTGCGCATAAGTGCCAGTTGGCGGTCGTTTCCGGATTGCAGCGGCAAATGAAAATGGGGCATAAAAGCTCTGGATGCTGCCACAAAACCAATAATATCGTCAGTCAGCAGGTTGGGCTCAATGGATGAGATCCGGAATCGTTCAATGCCTTGTACTTGATCCAGTGCACAGATCAATTCCTCAAAGGTTCCGTGGCGTTGAGCGGGTTGGCCGGGTTCAGGTGGCAGCTGGAGGCCGAAATCCCCAATGTTGACACCCGTAAGTACTATTTCGATGCACCCCATGGCAGCAATTTTTTCAGCCTGTCTCACCAGGGATTCAATTTGCGGGCTTCGGCTGAAACCACGGGCCAGGGGAATGGTGCAAAATGAACAGTTGTAGTTGCAGCCATCCTGTACTTTTAAAAAGGTACGGGTGCGGTCGCCAAAACTAAACGCCTCATGGAAATCCGAAACTTCATTGATGTTGCCGGCTTTTACCATGCCTTTTGCCCGATGACCGGCCAGGGTGTGTACATACTCCATGATCCTGAATTTTTCTGCGGCACCAAGCACCAGATCTACTCCCGGTATTGAAGCAATTTCATTGGGTTTAAGCTGGGCATAGCAACCCACCACAATGACCTGCGTATCGGGATTATTCCTCAAAACCCGGCGTACGATGTTTCTGCATTTTTTGTCGGCAAACTCGGTTACACTGCAGGTATTGATCACACATACATCTGAAGCCCGGTCAAAAGGAACAACCTGAAAACCCGCATCCTCAAACATACGGCTGTACGAAGAGCTCTCTGCAAAATTGAGTTTGCAACCAAGTGTATGAAAACTTACTGTACCGGGTGTTGCCATAAACGCCGCAAAGATAACGAGAATATACCTAAAATGTCTTATCAGTATATTCCAGAGTCATTGCGCAGTTAAAAGGGCAAAGTGGGGCTCTGGGTTATTTCCTGTGCAGCATGGTGACTACGGTTCTGGTCAGTGCACGAGGTGAAAATCTCACGGAATTGGCCAGTATGTAATTGAGCATACCATGGACAGCCACAGTTTTGCCTTCCTTCATGGCGCGGTAACCGTATTCGGCTACCTCGGCAGAGGTGGGCAGTTTCCGGCCTCTAAACAGACGAACACCATCCATATTGGCTACTTGCTGAAAGCCACTGGTTGTTGGGCCAGGGCACAAAGCGGTAACCGTTATGCCGGTGCCTTTGAGTTCAGTGGCCAGGCCTTCGCTCAGGTGGAGGATATAAGCTTTGCTGGCATAATACACGCTCATGCCCGGACCCGGCTGAAATGCTGCCGTTGAGGCAACATTCATGATCCGCCCATACCCGTTTTTTAGCATATCAGGCAGAAAAAGACGGGTAAGTAAAGTAAGCGATGCAATGTTAACGTTGATCATATCCATGGCAAGGCCGGTATCGGTTTCGGCAAAGTTTCCGAGATGCCCAAAGCCGGCATTGTTGATCAGATAACTGATGGTGATGTTCTCCGATTTACAAAAGTCAAAAAGTTGCTGTGCTTCCTGAGTGTTGGACAGGTCTGCAGTGATTACGGAAACTTTTGTTTCATGTGCAGATTCCAGTTCCTGCTTAAGTCTGTTGAGTTGGTCGGTTCTGCGTGCGGTTACAACCAGATTGATGCCCCGGCCGGCAAACACCCTTGCCAGTTCCATGCCAATGCCGGATGAAGCCCCGGTAATGAGGGCGGTTTTGTAGATCATGAACAGCTTGTTTAAGGTAGTAACCGAATGCAGAGAGCAAGGTTCAAAGCACAGAGATGCTCATTGATAGGAACAATTGTTCTGAATATGCACAACAAATGGCATGGATTTTTAATAATTGCTTACCTTACAGGCATAAAGTACCTGATGCAGACTTGTTGACGGTTCTCCAGGATTAAGATTATAGTATTCATGCCAGGTAAACTTCCGGCGGATCACAAATTGATCAGGGGAAGTGCTGTGTCCGGGTCATCAGAAAAACAAAGAGCTATAAAAAATAAAAACCAACCTTTAAAAATGTGACATTATGCTTTATATACTGATAGGCATAGCCCTGCTGGCCGGTTTGGTGTTAATTGTGTACTACAATCGCTTTGTAAGGCTGAGTAACGGTTTACAGGAAGCTCAAAGCGGCATTGAAGTGCAATTTAAAAAGCGCGCCGATCTGTTGCCTGCGCTGGTGAAAACTGTGAAAGCCTACGCCGCTCATGAGGAAGGGCTGCTCACCAGCATTACACAATTGCGTTCTTCGGGAATGAAGGCCGGTTCGGTACAGGAAATGGAGGGCGTACAAAAGGAGTTCAACCACATGATCGGCCGATTGATGGTGGTAGCTGAAAACTATCCCAACCTAAAAGCGGATGCCAATTTCAGAACCCTTCAGGAGCAACTGGTAGGCATTGAAAAAAGTCTGGAAATGGCCCGGCGCTATTACAATGGCACAGTTCGCAACCTGAACAATGCCGTGGAGACTTTTCCTGGTGTTCTTTTTGCCGGGTTGCTCGGGTTTTCTTCAGCACCGTTTTTTGAAACCGAATCTGCATCAGAGAGAAGCATGCCCGAACTTAATCTTTAATTGATTGCCATGATCAGATACGTGCTGCCGGCATTAGTGATGTTTCTCACTTTTGTGCTGAACCTTCAATCCAATCAGACCCGGGTTACGCAAGTGAATGACCCTTCAGCCCTGAGTACTATTTTGAGCAACCGGCAATCGGAGGCTATTGAGCATTATCATGCCGACATTACCGTGAATGCCGATGGAACGGTGGATGTGACGGAGACGATAAGGGTTCGTGTGCTTGGCAATCAGATCAGACGGGGTATCTTTCGCGATATTCCCACCGTATATCCCGGCGATGTGCTGCCTTACCGATCACTGCTCAGAATTAGTGCTGTGGAACGCAACGGAAAGCCGGAGTCGTACCTCAGAGAGCGGCAGATGGGATACCAGCGGCTGTATATCGGGCATGAAGATGTATTGCTGGAGCGGGGAGTGCATGAGTACACTATCAGTTACAGCATGGACAGGATGATCCGGTTTTTTGACGAATATGATGAACTTTACTGGAATGTTACGGGCAATTACTGGGGATTTACTATTGAGCAGGCCTCAGCCATAGTTCGTTTTCCGGAAGGGTCATCTGTACTGCAGTACAATGCCTATACCGGTTCCATAGGTTCAACGGATCAGGATTTTGAAGCAGTAATGCTTGATGAATCCACCATACGATTTACCGGAACAACACCCCTGGCGGCAAGCGAGGGCATAACCGTGGCTGCAGCTATTCCGACAGGAGTAATTCAGGCTCCGGACCATGCGCAGCTGTTTCGATGGCGTTGGTATCGAGATTTCAGGCCGGTAACCACAGCAATATTGGTATTCATCTTTCTACTCGCCTATTACTATTATGCCTGGCGTCGCTACGGAATTGACCCGAAAGGTGGGGCCGTAATTCCTTTGTTTGAGCCTCCCAATGGAATGGGACCTGTGGAAGCTGCAACCATTTACCGCAACAATTTTCAGCCCGGCATGTCATCAGCAGCATTGATGGAACTGGCCATGAAAGGCTACATCAGCATTGAGGTAACGGACAAGGTGAAGCTTCGCCGTCCACGTACTTTCAAGATAACGGCTCTCAAACGCGAGTACGGCAATGACCTTCATGAGGATTCAAAGTTGCTGTTTGAATCCCTATTTGGATGGAGCAGCTCCCGAAGGTCATCCGTAACCCTGGGCGGAAGTTACAGCAAAACAGTACAGACGGCAGTCAATCGCGTGCGCACACACGTAAACCGGCTGATCAATAAAAAATTTGAATTTGAAACGCCGTTTGTGGTCATGGGTGTCTTTACCGGAATAGTGGTGACAGCCGTACTCATTTCCAATTCCATTGCACTCACAGAACATACTGATTTCATGATCCTTTGGTGGTTTTTAGGCGGTGGTTACGTAGTTGTTGTGTACCTCATTCTGCCCCTGATCATGAAATCCATAGTGATGACCTACCGGGCTCGTGTTACACTGATTCACTGGATTCTGATCATCTCACTGCTGATACTGAGTATTCATGCAGTAGTCAATGCTTCATGGTGGTATGCAGCTTGGCCGGGAATTATAATGATGTGGTTTGGACTGGCAGGAGGGATCTTCTGCAATCTGTTGTGGCGTCCTACTGAGGAAGGCCGGAAGAAGCTCGATAAAATCATGGGTTTTCGAATGTTTCTCCAAACCAGTGAAGTTGAAAGGATCAGGCATATGGGAGGCCCGGAGCTTACCCCTGAACTGTATGAAGACTATGTGCCCTATGCCATGGCACTGGGTGTGGAGAAACAATGGACACGGCTGTTCAGTAAAGTTTTGAGCAGGGAGCAATGGGAGCAGGTAGAGCGCCGGACATCGCGTTATTACATGCCCGGGGTGCATCACAGCAGTTCTTCACTGAGCAGTTCATTAGGAGCCATGAGTAGTGGACTGAGTTCGGCTACCTCCACATCTGCCACTCCGCCAAGCAGTTCCGGAAGCGGTGGCGGCGGTTCATCTGGTGGTGGCGGTGGTGGTGGCGGCGGCGGTGGCTGGTAATTACAGGTTGCCGAAATGATTAGTTATCAATTTGCAGCACCAAACCCCGGGGCATGGCGTTTATACAGAAATTTTGCCCGGCTATGAAGCGGCTCGACCGGTATATCATCCGGAAATACTTATCGACTTTCATTTTCACCTGTCTGTTGTTCAGTGCAGTAGCCGTTGCTATTGATTTCAGTGAAAAGCTTGAGGATTACCGCGAGCCCACCTGGCAGGAAGTCATATTTGACTACTACGTCAACTTTTTGCCTTTCATCAATTGGCAGCTTTTTCCCATTTATACGTTGATCACCGTAATTTTCTTTACCGGGAGGCTGGCCAATAACAGTGAGATCATTGCCATTCTGAATGCCGGTGTGAGCTTCAGACGTCTGGCGGTACCGTATATGTTATGTGCTGCAGTGATAGCTACGGTTCACTTTTACGGCAACCACCGATGGGTTCCCAATGCCAACAAAACCAGGGTGCATTTTGAGAACACCTATGTTTGGAAAAATAATTTTGAGAGCCGAACCACCAACATTCACCGCTACATCAGACCTCAGGAGAAGATTTACATTCAGCGGTTCAGTACCGTTGACTCCTCGGCCCGGTATTTTTCAGTGGAAAGGTTTGAAGAACAGGATCTGGTTTACAGGCTTGTTGCATCCTCGGCCAGGTGGAATGAAGATGAGAAAGCATGGTACCTCAACAATGTGGTGGAAAGAACCTGGAACGAAATGAACGAAACCATGGCACATTCGCGGTCTATGACCCTGGAGATTCCGCTGGGCCCCGGTGATTTAATCCGCCGTGACAATCTACGCGAAACCATGACCACTTCAGAACTGCTGGCCTTCATAGAACAGGAAGAGCTTCGTGGTGCAGGCAATTTGGAAGGGTTCTGGGTAGAGCGGTACAGAAGAACCAGCGATGCATTCATGGTATTCATTCTCACCATGATCGGCCTGTCTATCGCCTCCCGGAAGGTAAGGGGTGGCATGGGCGTTCATCTGGCCATTGGATTTGCATTGGGGGGGCTTTATGTGTTTATATCGCGGTTTTCGCACGTGTTTGCCACCATGGGCGGACTTGATCCCGCCATTGGTGTATGGTTACCCAATATCCTGTTCATTGGTGTGGTGATTGCACTGATGTTCAAGGCACAAAAGTAGGTGCAGTAATTTTTTATGTCCCGGCCCGCGCAATACCGGAAATATATCTATTTTTGCAGACCTTCCAGCCCGGGTGGTGGAACTGGTAGACACGCAGGACTTAAAATCCTGTGGCCGTTGAGGCCGTGCGGGTTCGATTCCCGCCCCGGGTACCCCAATATTCCTGTTATTGGACAATGACTTTGAGTTTGTGCGATGCTTGCAGGCCTTGATCACGGTAAGTTCTCTGCATTTTTACATCCAAGTTCCTACTTGAAAATCATTCCTGAATGAGCACCTTTTATATGCCTGAAAGGAACTTGCTTGCCTGGCAATATTGGTCTCAACCGTCATTCCGGAGAAGATGGGTTTCGCATGCTGTGATTTTTGGTTAATTTTGCCCGAATGGAAGACTGGCAACTGGATTTTGAATGGCTTAGAATACGCCATTTCGTTAAAGACACCCTGGGCCGCGATGAGCTGCCCGATATGAACGCCATGCTTTTTCTGGTGGGCATACAGGAGCTGGGGTACTGGCCCGAAAGCTTTACCAAAGAGCAAAAGCAGGATCTGATGCATATTGCAGTTTGTCGTTTGCTGAGCAGCAGGGGATATTTTGAGTTTGAGGGGCTGGATGATGAAGGCTGGCCGCACTGGAAGCTGGTGAAGCCTATTGATGCGCTGTCAAAGGATGCCCAGGAAAACCTGCTCAAGGAAATGATTATTAAATATTTTGAGAACTACACCAAAACCGAACCCACCAATGAACAAACTTCTGTTTAGTCTGCTGATACCGGCCTTAACCTGTTTACTACTGTTGAGCGCTTGCGGCGATGGCGATGATCACCGCTACGTGATGGTAAGTACGGATTATGGCGATATGAAAATTAAACTGTTCAATAGCACGCCAGAGCACAGGGATAATTTCATCAAGCTCACTGAAGAAGGGTTTTATGATGATCTTCTTTTTCACCGTATTATCCAGGGCTTTATGGTTCAGGGAGGTGATCCTGATTCGCGAAATGCCTCACAGGGCCAGCGTTTGGGCACCGGTGGACCGGGATACACCATACCGGCAGAAATTGGCGAACATCATTTTAAAGGTCGTGTAGCTGCAGCCCGCACTCCTGACCAGACCAATCCCGAGCGCCGTTCATCGGGTTCACAGTTTTACATCGTCCAGGGTCAAAACGTTCCTGAACAACTTCTGAACCAGAACCCCAATTACAGCGACGAAGACATTGAGCGTTACCTGCGGGATGGCGGCACACCTCAGCTCGATGCGCAGTATACCGTGTTTGGCGAAGTGGTGGAAGGCCTTGATGTAATAGACCGCATTGCATCTGTGCAAACCGGCCCTAACGATCGGCCCGTGGAGGATGTACGCATGAAAGTTAGCATCGTTAAATAATTGATACCATGATCAGGACAGGAATGATTATTCAGAGAGCAGAGGGGGCATTATTTTTTGGGATATCTCTTTGTGTGTGCATAGTTCTGTTATCGGCATGTTCCCGACCTGTAGCGCAGTTCACACTCACACATGACGAAGTACCCAGAGCACCTGCCACCATTTCAGTGAACAACCAGTCCGAGAATGCCGAGGAATACCTGTGGATCATTCCCGGCAAGGATACCGTGCGGGAAGCAGAACCCACTTTCAGAATAATGCAGTCCGGTGATTATGAGATCACCTTAATAGCCCGTCAGGGCAACAAAATGCGATCAAAAACCATGGAACTCAAAGTTAGCCCCCCGGAAAAATGCCTCATTATCATCGAAACACCTTTCGGAAACATGATGGCAGAGTTGTATGATGAAACCCCGCAGCACCGCGACAATTTCCTCAAACTGACCGAAGAGGGCTTTTTTGATGGTCTGCTGTTTCATCGGGTGATCAATGGCTTCATGATCCAGGGTGGCGACCCTGACTCGAGGGCTGCCTCGGCCGGACAGAGATTGGGCATGGGTGGTCCCGGTTATACCGTCCCGGCTGAATTTGTAGACACCCTGGTTCATCTCAAGGGTGCCCTTTCCGCTGCACGTCAGGCTGATCAGGTGAATCCGCAGCGAGCCAGTTCTGGATCACAGTTTTATATTGTTCAGGGCCGACCTGCTGATGAAGCCATGCTGCAGCGGTTTGCCATGCAAAAAGGCAGCCCCTATACCGAACAGCAAATCAAGGCTTATGCCGAAGTTGGCGGCACACCTTTCCTGGATGGGCAGTACACAGTGTTTGGCCGCATCATTGAAGGACTTGAGATTATCGACAAGATTGCAGAAGTGGAAACCGATGCTGCCGACCGCCCCAAAGAGGATGTCCGCATGCGGATTATTGCCGTGAAATAATTGCAGGTAAGGGACAAACCCCGGTAACTTTAAATTACACTCCACTAACCCGCCGTGTACGCAACAGGAGCCGGGTAGTTATTTAGTTACGTTAACATTGTAGCTGGATAACTTCAGAAAAGAATATCCAACGAAAAGTTGGTTGTTTGCAAAATCAAAACATAATACCTACATTTATTGCTTCAAGACGGAAGAAGTGATGCTTTTTTAAGCAAAGTGCGGAATCTGTCGCACTACGGCCAATGCAAGGGATGCTATCATCGGATAGACAATTATATTTTAAGTTCTATACAATGAAAAACTATGAAAACATCCATTTGCACCCACATTGCTATCGCTGTTTTGGTCATTACAGTATCTTGCGGCCAGCCACAGGACTCCGATCCTTACTCTACCACGACTGAAGTAGAAAGTTCAAAACATGCCCATTCGCCTAGCCATGATCATGAACATGATCACGATCACTCCACCAGAGAAGCATTTTCGATAGCCAATCTTGCAGAGGAAATTACCACTGTGCCGGATTCCATTATTGAGTATTTGCATCGCCAGCATCATTCTCACAGTGTATTGGAACGCAGAACCGTCCCTTCAGGATACGAAACCAAAAACATGAAGTATTGGAAAGACTACATAGCACAAGTTGAAGACCTGCCTGTCATCAATCCCGGACCGGGAGAATATGTCCATGTAATGGAAGGCTACAAACATGGCTATCAAAATCTGGTGATAGGCATCACTGAAACATTTCCCGGCGGAGCACCTCCCATGCATACGCATGAAGGAGAAGAATCCCATGTTCTTCTGGAAGGTACCATTCTCTATGCTTTGGGTGATACTATATTTAAGGTTACGGCCCCTTACATCATCAATATACCTCCTATGGTACCCCATGCTTTCAAAAATATAGGAGATAAAACTGCGAATCTTGTGGTGATCTTTCCTACCAATGTCTGGAAGTATGATGTGCTGGACTAATTTCCCTTCAGGGATTATGATGAAAGGGGTTATAAAATAAGGTAAACCATTGCTGATGGTGCATTTAGAGTTTGGTGTAAATCTTTTGCCCATTGAGCTTCAAAGACTACATACCACCTGCACTTTCAGGCATTGTTGACCTCATCTGGGAACACGAAATACCTAAGCCGGGAGGGTATTGTATTTTGCCCTCGGGTAAGGTTGAAATTATTTTTCCCATTCACCCGGTTGTAAGCCTGGAGGTCGCTAAAATTCCGGCAAACGACAATCCGGTGAACAATTATTCCTGCTTTCTTTCGGGCTTGCACACCAGTCCCCTGACAATGAAATTCAACAGGTTTAACATTTTGGGCATTCAAATGCGGCCTGTAGCCGTGAAAGCACTGTTTGGTTTACCTCTTTGTGAAATAAGGAATTACTTTTTGCCGACGGAAGACGTGATGAATTCTGTCCGGATTATGAAGGATAAGCTGCATTCAGGGGAAAGCTTTCAGGAAAGAGCAAAGTGGTTTGAAGCTTTTCTGCTCAAAAAGATCAACGAAACTCCTGAACTCCACCATGCCATTCAACTGGACAGTGCCATCCAACAAAGAGTGATCCCAAAACATCAGGAAAAAGCAAAATCCATTCATAACATTATGGGGTATTCCCGGACACAGACATACAGGTTGTTCAATGACTGGTTTGGTGTTTCGGCTCATTCCTACCTCAAACTTGTCCAGTTTATTCGTTCTGTTGAAAGCCTGCATAACAAAAACCTGAAACTCACTGATGTGGGGCTTGACAACGGGTATTACGACCAGGCGCATTATATCCGGGATTTCAGGAGTTTTGCTGGCAAGACACCCGGAGCTTACCGCAGTATAATGACAGATATACCTGGGCAGATATTCAGTACATCTCCTGATTGAATAGGGAACATTTGTACAATTTTAACCCTGCTGATTCCCTCTTCTTTGCACCAAATCACAAGAGAATATGCGTATTTTCATTACTGGTGCCGGAGGCTTTATCGGGTTTGCCACGGCACGGCAACTACTGGCAAGAGGCCACACTGTTTCGGGATTAACCAGCCGAGAATCCGGAAAAAAGACGCTGAGAGAAGCCGGAATCAATCCTGTATTGGGTGATCTCAGGCAACCTCAACACTGGATCAGGCATGTTCAGGATGCTGATGCCGTAATTCATCTGGCCACTCTGTCTATACCTGGTCGACCCGGAAATAAGTATGTGCGTGAATTGACTAAGGTGCAGCAAGCTGTCACCACACAGATGCTGGAAGCCTTATCCCCGGATTGCAAGGCATTTATTTACACCAGTGGTATTTCCGTTTACGGAAACCGGCCCGGAATCCACAATGAAGCTATAGCTCCTGATCCCTGCCGCATAGCCCGCCCTTATGTTGCCGGAGAACAAATTGTATTGAAGGCATTTGAACAGGGTGCCTGCCCGGCTATGATTCTGCGACCGGCAGGGGTATACGGATTCGGCGGGGTGTTTGGGCGGTTTTGGTCAGGGCCTATTCTCAAAGACAAGAGAACCATTGTGCCCGGCCATGGAAAGCAGCTTTTTTCTTTTATACATATTGAGGATTGTGCCCGCGCTTTTGTACAGTGCGTTGAAAACCCCATGCCCGGTGAAATTTTCAATATTGCTGACAATGAACCGGTGCCTCTCGGAGTAATGATCAGATCGTTTGCCAAAACCCTGAATGCTCCCGGGCCACTCAACATGCCCTCAGTATTGTTTAACCTGCTGGCCGGTTCTGTGGTGGGCGAACTACTTCTCAATAACAAAGTGGCTGACAATCAAAAAATGAAAAACCTTTTGCATGTTGAGCTGAAATATCCGGATTACCGGGCTGGTATTGCAGCCCTGGCATCTCAAGTCAATGCTGTTCCTTCGTGATGTGCATTGGACGCCCGGCACAGGAATGCAATGTCAAAATCGATCAGGTTACCAGTTTAGTCAACAATTAATCAGTAAGATATGAAACCAACATCAACTTATTTTTTCGCAGGCAGTACATCCATTACGGGAGCCATATTAATGCTCATAGGGGCAGCGTTTTGGGTCGCATCGGGTACTGACCTGTGGCAGGCTCTGGCCTACAACCGTATGGATGAATATTTATTGCAACTTCCGGAAGTCAGACAGCTTCTTGTAATCAACACCTCGTTTTGGATTGCAGGGGTATTGGTTATGGTTACCGCCTTATCGCTTATGGCAGGATTGAGCAGATCTAACCGCGGTTTGGCGCAAATGAGCATGGTACTGGCGTTGACCGGGGCATCCTTAGGTATAGTGTCTTTCATCACAATGCTTTCACTGGCAGTGGTTAACCCGTCTCTGGAACTGGCTACCATCATCGGCTGGATCGGTGCGCGTACCGATGACATTGCAACCATGCTGATTGTGGGTTTTAGCCCGCTATGCCTGGTTATAGCCGGCAGGGAAGACTGGGTTCCGGGGTGGCTTTTTGTTTGGGGTTGGCTTGCGGGCATTTCGGGCCTGCTTGTGATCATCGCTTTGTATACCGGTTTGGTTGACCTGGGTTTCATCATTATCCCTTTTGGCATTGGATGGATGATAGCTGCCGGAGTAGTTCTGGTCAAAAAGCGCCTGGTTGCCGAAGAGTAGCGCATACAGCTAAGCAGTTCAAATAGCTTTGTCGGGATTATTTTTTAGGATATCTCTTTGTTGTGCCTTACCCTGTAATTTAACATTGGAGTATTGATGTATTGAGTCCGTTCATCATTACCTGCTGAAAAAGCGTTCCCATTGCAGTCCTGAATCCTGCCGCCCGTAACTGACTTATACAAATTTGAGTATATTTGTCAGGATATTCCTGTAATGACAGACGGAATAGTAACAAGCATGCAGACGGTTAATTTATTGGTGATCATAGCTGTTTTCCCGGGTTTCATTCCAGCATATAATTCATCCAATGGTGGGTATGAAAACCACATGCTTACCTTTGCCTATGAATCCGCTACCGGAGAAGTTTATAGATTCTATCAGTACAACGATGTGGAAAGGTTTCCTAATGAATTTTGGCAGCCATACCACGCGATAACTGATCTATAAATTGCCGGATGACGAATTTCAAAAAGGTACTCAGGCAAAAAGTTACTTTCTAAATACCGGGCATGAGAAAAGTGATAGCAGCCATTAACATGACCCTTGACGGGTATTGCGACCACACTTCAGTGGTGGCCAGTGAAGCATTGCACCGGCATTATACCGGTCTTCTGAAAACCGGAGATGTCATGCTTCTGGGCAGGAAAACCTTTGAATTGATGCAATATTGGCAAACAGTAGTGGAAAATCCAACCGGCACCCCGTCGATGGATGAATTTGCCATGGTCATTGACAGCATCCCCAAAATTGTGTTTTCCAATACCCTGGATGATGTTTCCTGGCACAGTGCCGGTTTAGCTGCCGGAAAAATAGCGAATGTAGTGCAGGATCTCAGGCAACAACCGGGCAAGCATGTTTTAGTGGGCAGCAGAAGCCTGATTTTACAGCTCCTCAAGTCCGGGCTGATTGATGAACTCCGGCTGTGTGTTCATCCGGTATTAGCAGGAAGCGGTTTGCCATTGTTTGACGACATCAAAGAAGCTTCGCATTTAATACTCACGGGAGCCAAACCACTGGAAGGAGGGGCAATAGTACTTCATTACGAACCGGTAGTCAGATGATGCCGTTTACCCTCAAACCGTATTTAAGATCACCATGGACAAGCGATTTTACGGATACCGTTTTTTGGGTTCATGGTTTGTTTTACCCGGCAGTGTAAGTTTCTGGTGTGGGATGGTGAAAAACCCTGCAAGGGGCAGTGTTGACCGGTGGAATAACAGTAGGGCTAACTCTTTTTGAAACACAAAGAGATATGAAAAAGGTTGATATTGGTCCAATAACATTTGATTACTGGCAAGATGTGGCAAGGATTTATCAGTCAGGAATAGAAACCGGGCATGCTACTTTTGAAAAACTGGTGCCCGATTGGGAAACATGGAATAACTCCCATCGCCCGGATTGCAGACTATTAGCACGTTTGGGTGATCAGATTGTAGCCTGGGCAGCTTTGTCCCGATATTCAGACCGATGTGTTTATGCCGGTGTGGCTGAACTGAGTATTTATGTTGATGCCGGATACAGAGGCCGGAGTATTGGTGATCAATTAATGAATTCACTCATTACTGAATCTGAGGCAAACGGAATTTGGACGCTGCTGGCGGGTATATTCCCGGAGAATGAAGCCAGTTTGAGTTTACACCTTAAACACGGATTCAGAATTGTTGGGATTAAAAAACGGCTGGGAAAACTGGATGACCAATGGCGGGATGTGGTGCTGTTGGAACGCCGCAGCAAGGTGATTGGTGTAGATTGACGAAGAGGTGTGCTTATGTTGTTGTGTGAAAGATAAAGTTAGCCTCTCTTAAGCAGGTTTGCAATCGATCGCAAAGTCAGCATTTTGTTTCCAACAGCAATCCAAGATACGGTGAAATGGATAATTTCATTCGACTAAAATTCCGCCAAAATACCTTTTTCCCGTAATTTGGGAGCTGAAAAGTAATGGCCAAAAGTAATAAGCACAGCATTAGCCCTCTTCATTCACCATATCCCCCCAAACATCTTTCTTATGAATAACATCGACTGGCTGGATTCCCTTCTTCGTCCCGGAACGTTTATGGTGATCATATTGGGGACATTGCTGGTGGCCTATATTTTCAGAGTGCTTTTCAATCAGTTGATCAGGTCTTCAACCCGGGTAATGAAGAACGACCCCACCAGTTACAAGTTCATGAAATACGGTATTTCATTTGTGATCTATGTGGTGGGCTTCAGCTGGGCGGTTTATGAGATCCCGCAGTTGCGGACGGTGGCTAATTCATTGCTGGCCGGTGCCGGTATATTGGCTGTTGCCCTGGGTTTTGCTTCCCAGCATGCGCTTAAAAACATCATCAGCGGTATGTTTATCGTGATCTTCAAACCCTTCAAAGTCAATGACCGACTCAAGCTCAATAACGGCATGGCCGGCATTGTGGAGGACATTTCACTGCGCCACACCGTCATCAGGGATTTTGAAAACAGAAAGATCATTATTCCCAATTCCATTATCAGCGAAGAAGTGATCGTGAATGCCGATTTTGAGAACGATCGGATCTGCAAGTTTATCGAAGTGAGGGTGCCATTTCATTCCAACATCGACCATGTGAAAACCATTCTCCGCGAGGAAGTGATGAAACATCCCTTTTTGATCGATGTGCGTTCTGAAGAAGAAAAGCAGAATAACGATCCAGTTGTCAGAGTGAGGGTTCTTCAGATAGTGGACAACGGAATTCTGCTCAGAGCCTGGGCCTGGGCTCACAATGCGGCCGAAGCCTTTGTGATGGGCTGTGATGTATACGAAAGTCTGCTCAAGCGGTTTGACGAGGAAAACATCCGGATACCTTATCCTCATGTACAGGTGGTATCGCAGCCGGAGAATAAATAACCCACTCAGCTTGTTCTTATAAATATGCTATCTTTGCACCTTGCCCTATTGGGATAATTTGCCGCTAATTTTGTCCCTAAAGGCCAGCATAGTTTACTACCCTGATCCATGACGCGATTTAAGTTTTTTCTGGAAGGTATCAAAAACATTAAAACTACCGGTACCATTACCCGCACCAGCCGTTTTGTTTGCCGTGAAATGGTAAGCCATATCGATTACAACAAAGCCACCTGCATTGCTGAGCTCGGTGCCGGCGACGGCGTCATCACCCGGCATATTCTTGCTCGCATGCGCCCTGATGCCGTCCTGCTCGCCTTCGAAGTGCTGGAACCCCTGTGCGCCGAACTTCGCAAGATCAAAGATCCACGCCTGGTAATTGTGGAAGACAGTGCAGAAAAACTGGGTGAATACGTACGCAACGCCGGATTTGAAAATGTGGATTACGTGCTTTCGGCATTGCCTTTTGTAGCCATTCCCGACAGTATTGGCGATCGCATCCTGCAGGAAACCCACGAAAACCTGCGCACCGGCGGCAAATTCATTCAAATCAATTACTCCCTCAAGTGCAAGGGGCGGTACAAAAAAGTTTTTGGCAATGTCAGGGTTCAGTTTGAAGCCATGAATTTACCTCCCGCTTTTATCCAGACTTGCGAAAAAGTGATCTGACCACTTCCGTTCCTGGATTAAGCCCCTGAATTCAACATTAGGGTGTCCTGATTTTTAGCGTAATTTGTTTTGTTATTTTTTATAGCTCTTTGTTGATTTTGGAACGTTTCCCTGCGGAAGACCAAAACAGCAGCTAAACCCGGTTAATTTTACAATTAGCATGAGCAAGGTGCGTTCTCATGTGTTGTATTATGACCTGATTTGACACTGACATTGAAATTCACTAATCACTCATCTGAATGACCCGATATCTTACTGCGCTCACAGCCATTTTCTTTTTCCTCCATACACCGGCACTGTTTGCCGGCCACTTTGAATACGACAGTTCCCGAACCGGTGCCCTGCTCTGGAAAATTGAGCACCCTGATCTTTCTGCCCCGTCTTACCTGTTTGGTACCATGCACATCATCTCTGAAGAGCACTATTTTCTCCCCGATTCGCTCATCACTTTTCTGGAGCGGTCAGAGGTACTGGCTTTGGAAATTAACATGAGCAACCCCTTGCAAATGCTGACAGCCATGACGGGCATGTTCATGAAGGATGGCATCACCCTCAAGGATCTCTATACCCCGGAGGAATATGAAGAAGTGATGGCCGTACTCAAACAAAAAGCAGCACTGCCGGCACCCATGCTTATCCGCATCAAACCCATGCTGATATCAGGTATGCTGCTCGATCCAGGTCAGGGTGGAAGCAGTGCCATGAAATCCTACGAAATTGAACTGATGAGCATGGCCAGGAATCATAATTTAACCATGAAAGGTTTGGAAACCATTCAGTATCAGCTCAGCATTTTTGATTCCATTCCGTATTCACTTCAAGCCAAAGCATTGCTTTATTCACTGCGCGACCTTGAAGCGGAAGGGGAGTCGCTGGAAGCCCTGATTGCGCTGTATACCATGCAGGATGTAGAACAACTGGCCGGTATTATGCCCGATGAACTGGGCGAAATGGAGGCCTACATCGATTTATTCCTGAAGGACCGCAATATGAACTGGATTCCGGCCATTGCAGAACTGATCAGCAAAAAGCCGGCCTTTATTGCGGTAGGTGCAGGCCACCTGGGCGGCGATTACGGCGTGATCCAGCTATTGAGAAATGAGGGTTATATTCTTACACCTGTGCCATGAGTAACGTACCTTTACCTAAAATCAGCAAACAATGAATGCCAGGGAACTACACGTCAATACATGGGCCGAGCTAATGGATGCCCTTTATTTTGACTCCTGGTCGCCCGGGCTGGAGCGTCACCGCTCTTCCTATGTGTACCGCGGAGTGCAGGACAGAACCTACAACCTGTCCACTACCCTCAACCGCCTGGGTGAATCACACCTGGAAAAGCATTTGCTGAGAAATTTCATCAAATACAGTCACCGGCATGAGCGCAGCCGCAGCACCTGGAACTGGCTGGCACTTGCCCAGCACCACGGTTTGCCCACCAGGCTGCTCGACTGGACCTATTCTCCACTGGTGGCATTGCATTTTGCCACTTCAGACTTCAACTCCTTTGGCAAGGATGGGGCTATTTGGGCCATCAATTATTCCGATACCAGGGAGTACCTACCCGATCAGCTCAAGCTGGCTATCAGCGAAGAAGGATCTCATATTTTTACGGCTGAAATCCTGGAAAAAGTAGTGGATGAGCTGCCCAAGCTCGAAAAACTGCGTCCCGAATCCTACGCACTGTTTTTTGAGCCCCCCTCACTGGATGAGCGGATCGTGACCCAGCATGCCGTTTTTTCCATGATGTCAGACCCCAATACCCTGATCAACGATTGGCTGGAAGGCAAAAAGATCAGGTATTTTAAGATCATCATTCCCTCTGGGCTTAAATGGGAGATCCGCGATAAGCTCGATCAGTCGAATATCCACGAGCGGGTATTGTTTCCCGGTCTTGACGGACTGGCCAAATGGCTCAAACGCCACTATATTGATATCAGGGGAACACGACCCTGGCTCAGTGAACTGAATCGGGATGAGGAAACTCCTAAGAAGGAAGCCCCACCGGTTTCAAGGCCCAATATTTCATTTAATCCGGGAAAGAACTGAGCACATGAGCAGGATGAAAGGCATTATCCTCAGGCCGGGTATGTGGCCGGTAATTCTGCTGGTTTGTTTTCCGGCATTCATGCATGTTGGCACTCATCAACAGCAGGGAGCACCAGACTCCACATGGCTCGAAGCCAAAATTTGGGCCGACTCCGTGTTCAATCAAATGACCTTGGCCGAGCGCGTGGGCCAGCTCATGATGATCAGGGCACATTCTGATAAAGGAGCTGACCACGAAGCCTTTGTTTTACGCATGGTTCGGGAGTTCCACGTTGGGGGCTTATGCTTTTTTCAGGGTACACCCGAGCGGCAGGCCATACTGACCAATCGCTATCAGGAAGCTGCCAAAATTCCACTCATGATTGCCATGGATGCAGAATGGGGCCTGGGAATGCGTATGCGTGAAAGCACCATCAGCTTTCCGAGGCAAATGACGCTGGGAGCTATTGATGATGAGCGACTGATTTACGAGATGGGCAGGGAAGTGGCCAGACAATTGCTCAGGCTGGGTGTTCATGTGAATTTTGCCCCGGTAGCCGATGTTAACAACAACCCGGCCAATCCCGTTATCGGCGATCGCTCGTTTGGTGAAGTCCCCATGGAAGTGGCCGTGCGAAGTTACATGTATATGCGGGGCATGCAGGATGGCGGTGTTATGGCCAGTGCCAAGCATTTTCCCGGCCATGGCGATACAGGCGTTGACAGTCATTACGATTTGCCGGTGATCCGGCAGACCCGGGCCCGGCTCGATACAGTGGAGCTGGTACCCTTCAGTATTCTGGCTTCCCAGCAGGTGGGCTCCATGATGAGTGCACATATTTCCATGCCTTTGGTAGATACCGTAACCGGTTATCCGGCCAGTTTTTCACCCTACATGCTCAACCATATACTTCGCAGTGAATTGGGATTTGACGGTCTCATTTTTACCGACGGGCTGGAAATGCAGGGGGCTTCTAAAATGTTCAGGCCGGGTGCCATGGAAGTACAAGCCATACTGGCAGGCAATGATGTGCTATTACTCCCACAGCAGGTAGTTACGGCCCACAGGGCCCTTACGGAGGCTGTACAACAAAGAGTTATATCCGAAGAAACACTGAAAGCTGCTGTTACCCGTATACTCCGCGCCAAACATGAATGGAACATCCTGAAAAACAACCGGGTGCAGGTGCAAAACATCCGTGCTGAACTCAATACGCGTGAAGCTGAGAACCTGAAGGAAAAACTTTACGAAGCTGCACTAACCTGTACAAGAAACAAAGGTGAACTGCTGCCGCTCAGAAACATGGAACCCAATTCGTTGGTAATGCTGGCTGTGGGTTCAGGCAGCCGCACGCATTTTCAGAATCACCTGGCCAAATATTGGCCTGCGGATTTACAGCAAATTGGATGGAACACCGATCAAGGCACTTTAAACCAGTTGCGAAGACAGTGGCGCAATAAGCATACCATTGTTGTGAGCCTTCACGGCCTTACCAGAAACCGCTCAGCACAATACGGAATGACCAATACCGTACTTAGCTGGCTTGAGCAACTGGCCGACGATCACCGGGTGGTGATCGTGTCTTTCGGCAGCCCCTATACCATGGAGTTTTTGGGTTTTGCCCAGGCTGCCGTATGTGCTTACGAAGCCGATCCGCTGGCACAGCGGGCAGCTGCCCATGGAATTGCCGGAGCCATACCCATAACCGGCCGTTTGCCTGTAGGTGCCGGTTCCGTAAATTCTCTCCGTGTTGGGCAACCCACCCTCAACCTGAACCGCCTGAAGTATGCCGAACCGGAAACCGTAGGCATGTCATCGGAAGCCCTGGGCCAGATTGACAGGATCATGGAGGAGGCTATCAGGAAGCGTGCCACACCCGGTGGTCAGGTGATGGTGGTGCGAAACAATACCATTGTGTGGGATAAGGCCTACGGACATCACGATTACAGCCGCCAAACGCCGGTTAGTGTTACCGATCTGTACGATGTGGCCTCCATTACCAAGGTGGCAGCCAGCACCTTGGCTATCATGAAGCTCCATCAGGACGGTATCATCAATATCGACCTGCCGCTGAGTACTTACCTGCCGGAGCTGAAACGAAGCAATAAAGAAAACATGGTGATCCGCGATATTCTGGCCCACATGGCCGGTTTCAGTCCATGGATCCCGTTTTACCGGAAAACCCTCACTGCTGGCAGAAACCCGCGCCCTGATGCTGAGTTATATCGCCCTCAGTCATCGTATAATTATACAATTGAAGTAGCCAATAACATCTACCTGCACAAGGACTATCCCTACACTATGGTCCGGGAAATTGCTGAATCGCCACTTAACCGAACTGCCGGATACCGCTACAGCGATCTTGGATTTATCCTGTTCAGCAGGTTGGTTCAGCAGGTAAGCGGTATGCCTCTGGATGAGTATTTACAGGAGTATGTTTACGGCCCTCTCGACCTTCACCGCATCACGTTTAATCCCCTCAGGAGGTTCTCCATTGCAGAAATCACACCCTCAGAGGAAGACACTTATTTCCGGCATCAACGCATTCAAGGCTATGTTCACGATATGGGTGCGGCCATGTTTGGGGGCGTTTGCGGCCATGCAGGCCTCTTTTCCAATACCCACGATCTGGCTGTAATATTCAGGATGCTGCTCAATCAGGGCACGTATGGTGTTACCCGCATACTAAAGCCGGAAACCGTGGCGCAATATACCACGCGGCACAACAGAAGTTCACGTCGTGGCCTGGGCTTCGACATGAAAGAGCTCAACAGCAGAAACACCATGAATATGTCAGAACTTGCCGGCAACAACACATTTGGCCACCTGGGCTTTACCGGTACTGCCGTGTGGGCCGATCCCGATAACGATCTCATTTTGATCTTTTTATCCAACAGGACCTTTCCCAGCGCAGATAACTGGGAGCTCAACAAGCTTAGTGTAAGGCCTGAAATACATGCCGCCGTTTACCGGGCATTGCCACACACACCGCAATATGCCTCGGCACCTTAAGCGATGATTATGACATTGATGACCAGGGTTTTCCTCGTTTTTTGTTTTTTTTATGTCTCTTTGTGGGAGCTTTCAGCTCAGCAGCTCACCACAGGGCACAGTAACGACTTTCAGTACGAAATCCTCGATAACTTTCGAATCGGATTAGGCGTCCACCATATACAACACGCTTCCATCAGACCGTATTCGAGGCTGCAGGCGGTGGAAGTAGCCCGATCCATTGACACCAGTTCAGTGCTGGATATCCGTGGACTGGACCGCATGAACAAGTTTTACTTGTTCCGAAACAACAACGAGTGGCTGGGACCACCTGCAGTGCGTTGGGAACAGGGAGAACTGGTCGATGCTTCCTACATGTATTTTTTATCCCAAAAGCCCTTTCTGGGTTCATTTTACCGCACACCGGCCAATGCTGTGGAATGGAACGGCCCCTCAGCTTCGATGAGACTTAATCCGGTATTGTCTTTGTATGGCGGATATCACCGCGATCGATGGCTTACGGGCAATGAAGTCGGTATGGAAACCAGAGCCGTATTGGGCCGGCGCTTTTATTTTGACGGCCGGTTTACGGCAGTTCAGCAGGAAGCAGGGCCACTGGCGCAGTCAACTCTGCAGCGGCAGGGATATTTTCCGGGATCGGATTACTATACTATTTCGCCTGCAGGGCGGTATCAGTTTTTACGCAAGCGATTTGTTGCCGGGTACCGTCTCAACGAGTTTCTCGATATACAGACCGGCTACGGTAATCACTTTATCGGCAATGGTGTCCGGTCTGTATTCCTCAGTGACGGCGTACCCGAATACTTCTATCTCCAGGGAAATATGCAGGCCGGTATTGTGCATTATCAAACCATATTTGCACAGTTGCAAACCAATACAACCCGCCCACAACCAGGGGAAGGGCAAAAATACACGTCAGTACACTACCTGAGTGTTCAGGTGTCGCCCCGCTTCCGACTGGGTTTGTTTGAGTATGCCATGTTTGCCGGCAGCGAGTTTGAGCTAAGCAGCATGATGCCGCTATTAGGACTCCGAACTTTGGAAAGGGCTACAGGGATTAACCGCCATACAGCCCTGGGCCTGGATGCAGAATGGCTGCCGGTCAACGGAGTTGCTTTGTATGGGCAGTTGCTGGTGAGCAACATAAGTTTCAGGGAATGGCTGATCGAACGCCGCGGATGGATGGGGAACCGAAGTGCACTGCAGCTTGGAGCTAAATATTACCATGCCTGGGGTGTTCGCCATCTCGACTTTGCGCTGGAATACAACACTGCACGCCCGTTTACCTATGCACACAGCCTGCCCGGTATGTCGTGGTCGCATGCCGGCTCACCTCTTGCGCATGAACTGGGTGCTAATTTCAGGGAGTTTCTACTAAGAATCCGCTATCAGCCTCAATATCGCTGGGTAGCCAGGCTCGAGGCTTCCTATGCCATGCGGGGTGAAAGCTTCGGCCGATTTAACTATGGTGAAGACATCCTGATCCCCGCTTCAACTATGCTTGGACAGTATGAGCACTATACGGTGCAGGGTATTGCTGCAGACAGGATAATGCTTTACAGCAGCCTGTCATACCAGTACAAGGCCAACCTGTTTTTTGACCTGCATGCAGGCTGGCAATATTTTCAGCGCACCCTTTATGTATCGGGCAGCACACCCGAACCTGTACATTTTCCATACGCAGGCCTGGGGATACGACTCAATGTGGCAGCCCCGGCCTCCGGATGGTAAACGGAATGGAATTCAATAATATCAGAATCTGAGGTTGACGCCGGCTAAAAAGTGGAATCCGGCCTGCGGAAACACAAATTTCTCGGTGATTATTTCATTCCCGGCAGTATACTGATAGCCGTAAGCATAAGTTTCGTACAAATTGTTGGTCACATTGAGCAGACGGACATACACCTCGGCACTTCGGAATCCCGCTGCATGTCTCAGCCCTACCGGGTGCACCAGATATGAAACCGAAGCGTCGAGCTGATAGTAGGCATCCAGCTTCAGTTCTTCAATGCCTTCGTTGGTGAGGTACTGGCTGCTCACGTACATGGGCATGAGGGCTAGGCGTAGCCCGCGCACCGGCATCCATCTTATGGCCGCATTGGCGATAAGCTCCGGAGAGTAACTGATGGGTGACTGATCCAGATGTATCCATTCATCATCCGGTGCCCTGTAAGTGTAATCCATATGCTGTGACTGCATATAAGTCAGGTTGGCCTGCCAATCAACCCAACGGTTAATACGGTGTACAATGCTGTTTTCAATGCCCACCCTGAATGATCTGCCTGAGTTGTCTCTGATGGCTGCGCCTGTGTCGCTTATCTGCCCGGTAAGTACCAGTTGGTTTCTGTAAAACATGCCAAACAGGTTGCTTTCCCAGCGAAAGTTATTGCGGTGATATTGGTAGTTGAATTCGGTATTGAGCATTACTTCCGGTTGAATATCAATGCCTGAAGGGCTCTCGATGTAATCGCGGCGCGCGGGCTCGCGGCTTACCATCCCGCCAAACAACGCCAGTCGGTGATTTGAATGGGGTTTAAACGTTACCCCGGCTTTGGGATTCACAAAAAAATGATCATCGCTGAAGTTTACAGGGCCTATCCGCCGGTCAACGCCTTCCACCCGGTAATCCACCATTCTTGCCTGGACATCGGCATACAGAACCCATTTTGCATTGAGGTGCCATTCGGTACGGGCAAACAGGTTTCCATCCCATTTAATGCCGGTATTGTCGTAAAACTGATGGTCATGCGGTGTGCCGGCATTGAAAGCCGACCAGATTACATAGCCATAGTGATCGCCTTCGTAGCGATTCAACCCTCCACCTATGGTCCAGCGAAGTAAACCACGGCTTTGGTTCAGCGAAAATACCGCTCCGTAAAAATGATTGTCGAGCCACAACTGACGTATCAGGTCTGAACGCAACAATGTATCCGTAGCTGTAATGACCGGCGGCATGGAATAAGTAGAAAAGCGGTCATCATTCCGGTATTCCTCATAATAACCTCGGCCCAGGGTACTGTGCAACGCAATACTGCCCGTGATGCCGCGATTAAACCTGTGGCTGAAATGGAGCTGCATATGATCCTGCCGGTAGTTATCGGTCTGGTTGTCGTAATAGCCGGTCAGGTTCCAGGATGCATCATACACAGCTCCGGCGGGATTGAATCTTCGATTCTCCAAGGCTTGCTCCGGGGTAATGCCATTCCAGGCCTGGTAAGTGGTTTCACTGCCGCCAAAAACCAAAGCTTTCAGCATTGATCGGCCGCTGATCCAGGCACCCTGAACAAAATAGGACGACAAGTCCGAAGAAGCTCTTTCAATATAACCGTCAGAGCCGATCATGGAAAGTCTGCCTTCAAAGTAAAAACGGTTGCCCAGCATACCCGTTCCTCCCTGGATATTGTGGCGTCGGGTATTGAATGAGCCCAGGGTGTGCGACGTTTCCGCAAAAGGATCAGTCCTAATGGCATTGGTTTCCATATTGAGTGAAGCCCCAAAAGCACCCGAACCGTGGGAAGAAGTACCGATTCCCCGCTGTAACTGCATACTCTGCAGCGAGCCGGCAAAGTCAGGCATGTTGACCCAGAATACTCCCTGAGATTCAGCATCATTGTACGGAATGCCGTTGATGGTCACATTAACACTGCGCATGTCGGCACCTCTTACACGCATAGTTGTATAGCCAATACCTGCTCCGGCATCGGAAGATGAAACCACAGAGGGGAGATGTTGAAGAATATAGGGAATATCCCTTCCCTGATCATGGTCTCTGATCTCCGTTTTGTTCATGGTATAAGAAGCAATGGGGGAAGCATTGCCGGTACGGGTGCTTTGCACCATTACAGCATCCAGACCAATGGCTGCCGGTTGCATAGTCAGCTGGACCGTTGTTTCCGGCTCTCCGGTGAGCAATACGCGTTGCTCGGCTTCAGCATAACCCAAGAATCTTACTTTCACCTGATAAGAGCCGGGTTCCAGTTCAAACACCGCTATTCCGTTTCTGCCTGTTATTGCCGTGTGATAGGTATGTTCAAGCCATACATGAGCTCCAGTCATGGTTTGATTGTTTTCATCCAGTACCAGGACGTTAAGTGATGTTTGTTGGGCTGTTGCTGCTAATGCAAGGCCAAACCCAGCTCCCAGCAAGATGACCCGTAGAAAATTGAAATACAACATGGTGAATACAGTTTCCAATGAGACTGTACCGGGGTTAACAGCTTCGTTAACAATGCGTGGTTCATACTCCCTCTCCGGAATTACCCGGCCAGGTTCAATGGGTATGATCTCAGCCCTTCAGGTAGGGCACCCCAGTTGAGAAATATCGCTGCAAAGGTAAGGATTTTGTTGCATACCTGGAAGTGAATCCCAGACAACGATAACAGTTTTTTGGATGAAAAACCCGGCCCGGTCACTAAAATCAAGGGTCATCATCTTGAATCACAATGGCCAGAGTGCGCACAAAAAACTTATGTGATTTGACCGTTGAGAATTTTGTTGACTTACCCTGGGTGCTAGCTCACGGCTCGCTAAAGTTTTCACATCGTGACGGTGATGGATGATAAACGGACAGTAGCTGCGCTGTTTTTTGCGCATGAAACCGGGTAATGCGTCGGACGAAGGGGAGGACAACTTTTTTATTCTGCTCAACCCGGCCAATTTAGCGGAACTGTACAACAAAGAGATATCCATCATAAAAAAAGCTAACCACTCCTGAAAAGCCAATGAGATTACAGGCTACAAAAACACGACCAAACCGTCAAAAAGCCAAAAATATTCGCAGCCATTACCCCCATTTTTCGAGTACGGCACCACGCCTGAAAAACCGGTCAGCTTTGGCTTCAGCATCCGGATCTTCGATGAGAGGGGGCGCGTGGAAGGGCTTAGTCCGTGCATCGATGATGAGGCTGCCCCGGCAACCCCAGTGCTTGTGCTGTATAAAGCTCCGTATGCCGTAAATGTCATGACTGGGATTGCTGCGGGTAAAGGTGACCCACAGAAAATTGTTGAGCGTAGCTGCGGTAAATGCGCTGTCGTCAGCCACCACGATGAGCGGAAAGCGGCTCAGATCAGCCGAATCCAGCACACCGGCAAGCTTTGCCATGTCCTCTTGGGCATGTGTGTAGCTCTGCCACGGGTCGTATTGCAGAATCAGTATACCCGGGAGGGCAATGTGGGCGGCGTTGATGAGTGGTGAGGCAGGCAAGTTTGGCAAGGTAGTGCCCAAATTGCGCAATACCGGGCCGTAACAAGCCATCACTACTTTAGAGCCGGCATTCCATCCCGATCCGCTGTAGTCCAGCGTGTCGATGGTGGTTTGGGTTTGAAAGTGCAGATCGCGTTCCCAGTTGATGCGCTCCAGCACATGTTGAAAGAATGCGGCAATATCGTGAGTATTCAATCCCGGTGTGTCGTTATCTGCGGCAATAATGAGGTATTTGGCTAAGCTGGTTTGCCCGCTGCCCAGAATCCGGTTGGCAATAGTGAGTATTTCTTCGGGTACGGGTTCGCGGAATGGCATGTATCTCTCGCTACCCATGGCCAGCAGTAGGGGATGCACCCCGGCAGCATCTACCGCATTGAGGGAGCGAAGACCGGGAAATTCACCGGGTAAAAGGCTTCCAACCAGTTTGTGGATCATATAGCCAAACGACGTATCTTCCTGGGGTGGACGTCCAACTACCGTAAACTGCCAGATGGCATTTTTGCGGTGATAAACTTTGTGAACCTCCATCACCGGAAAGTCGTGTTCAAGGCTGTAATATCCCAGATGGTCACCAAAGGGTCCTTCCGGTTTTTTCTTGTCCTTCACAATAGCACCGGTGATCACAAAATCGGCATCAGACGAGATATAGTACCCGTCACGCACGGTATACCTGAATCTGCGGTTGGCCAGCATGCCGGCAAAGGTCAGCTCACTCATGCCCTCCGGCATGGGCATTATGGCGCAAAAGGCATGGGAGGGCGGGCCGCCTACAAACACAGACGCCCTGAATGGCAGTTCACTTTGTTTGTAAAGGGTGTGATGCACACCAATTCCTCGATGAAGCTGATAGTGCAGGCCAATTTCCCGGTCCGGGATGTATTGGTTTCCCGAAAGCTGTATGCGGTACATGCCCAGATTACTGTGCATGATGTTTCTGCTGCCCGGGGGCAGCGTAAGTACCTGAGGCAAGGTGACAAATGCACCGCCGTCGTCAGGCCAAGAAACGATTTGTGGCAATTGAGACACGGTGGTTTCACCATACATAGACGGTGCGCTGAACGGCGATCGAAAGGGAAGGGCAGTGAGTGCGGTAAACGGAGCTCCGGCATATTTGAGCGGTGCCCTGAGTGCTTCGGAGGGATCGGCTTTGAGAGCCACTACCTTTTCAACGTTCCGCAGCGTATGCCTGAAAATGTACTCAGTGCGCTCAAAGGTTCCGTATATGTTGGATGCTGCTCTGAACGGGCTGTTCTTTACCTTGTTAAAAAGCAAGGCAGGTCCACCTGCTTCGTAAACTCTCCGGTGGATGGCTGCCATTTCCAGATAGGGGTCTGTTTCTTCTTCAATTACAACCAGTTGCCCGGTTTTATGCAGGTCCCTGAGGCAGGCTTCAAGATGGGAATATGCCATAGGTATGTGTTAATGTAAAACTTGTTTGCCAAAACAAATATAAATGTTCGTAGTTTAGCAGCCGTAAGTGAATGGGGTATGCAGGCATATTTAGATCTTTTAAATTTTATCATCAACAGCGGAACAGATAAGAGCGATCGTACCGGTACCGGTACCCGTAGCGTTTTCGGCTACCAGATGCGTTTTGATCTAAGTGAGGGTTTCCCCTTGCTGACCACCAAGAAAGTTCATCTCAAGTCTGTGATCTATGAACTACTATGGTTTTTGCATGGGGATACGAATGTGAAGTACCTTCAGGATCATGGTGTTCGCATATGGAATGAATGGGCTGATGAAGAAGGGAACCTGGGCCCGGTATACGGGCATCAGTGGCGCAGCTGGACATCCGCCGACGGTCGGGTTACCGATCAGATTGCCCAGGCTGTGGATGCCATTTTACACCAGCCCGATTCAAGGCGGATTATCGTGAATGCCTGGAATGTGGGCGATCTGCCTCGCATGGCTTTGGCACCTTGTCACTGCCTTTTTCAGTTTTACGTGGCCGATGGACGACTTTCCTGTCAGTTGTATCAGCGCTCAGCAGATGTTTTTCTGGGTGTGCCGTTCAACATTGCCTCTTATGCGCTGCTCACCATGATGATGGCCCGCGTTACCGGATTGCAAGCCGGTGATTTTGTACACACATTTGGCGATGTACATCTGTACAGCAATCACTTTGAGCAGGCAAAGGAACAATTGTCGCGATCACCCCGATCACTACCGCAAATGGAGATCAATCCCCGGGTGAAAGATATATTCAGCTTTGAATACAGCGACTTTACCCTGCTCTATTACGATCCCCACCCTCATATTAAAGCCAAGGTAGCCGTTTGATATGAAAGATTTGCTTCCCTGCAAAGTGGACGTCGATATCATTTTACTTCCACCCGAAGATGACCTTGCGCCTACCTTGCTCAAAATGGTGGATGATCAGCGGCCATACCTCGAGCGATGGCTACCCTGGGTATCCGGCAACCGCACCATGGAAGATGCCGAAAACTTTTTGCGCAATGCTCGCCGCTTTAATCATGGCGGTCAGCAGTTCAATGCGGTCATCGCCTATCAGGACTCTATTGCAGGGTGTATCAGCTTCAATCGCATTGATGCCTTCAACCGGGTGGGCGAAATCGGATACTGGCTGTCGAGCGATCTGCAGGGCAGGGGCATCATTACCCGGGCCTGCCGCGCATTGCTCTACATCGGTTTCAATATGCTCAATTTGCAGCGCATTGAGATATTGACGGCCACCAAAAACATCCGCAGTCGTCGCATTCCGGAGCGCCTGGGGTTCTCTCTGGAAGGCATCCTCAAAAAGTACCGCCGTGTGGATGATCAGTATTATGACATGTGCCTATACGCACTATTGGTGAGCGAGTGGGAGAAAATTAAAACCTGAACATACGGCTTGCATTTCTTGCGACCTGACACCATTTTTTCAAATCAACTTTCAGCCATAGTACTCTTCATTCCGGGTAATGAGTTGGGTATGAGCATGGTTTTCAGTCCTGCAAAATTCTTCCGGTGCAAGTGGATACCGGAACTTTGGTTTTTTATTGATATCTTTTTGTGCTCGCCCTGCGGGCTCACAAAAGGTTTTGGTGCCGGGGGAAGTGTCATTAAAATTGGCTCTTTGTTGAACGCCGGGCATGTATTTTGTGCACTTGCAGCATGAGGAGCTGATGTTTGTGCCGCAGAGGTTGGTGGTGCATTGATTGATTACACCGGCATAAACAATACTTGCACAGGGTTGAGTGCACCCCAGGCCAGGCCGGGTATTCAGGGTAATTTTCGTTTCACCTCAAAGCTTGGTTTCCCAGGCTTGTATTGAGCAATAGTGGTCTATCAGCAGGCGGTATGCTGCACTGGCACTGAGCACATTGGGCCGGCCAAACACGGCAACTCCATACCGGGCACGGGTAAGGGCAACATTCAGTTTTCGGTCGGTTTCTCCGCTCCGGTTCACGGAACCTATTTCCTTCAGCTGTCTTTCGTGCTGTATGCATGTGGCAAACAAAATGACATCCCTGGCACTGCCCTGATACCGCTCAACGGTATCGATGGAATAGCTGGCGGGGTTGAGTCCTGCACGGTTCAGCGCATCCCTGATCTGTGCCATCTGCGCCCGGTAAGGGGTAATAATGCCTATACTCATGCGCATGCCGGGATTGTTGGCTGCGGAGGATTCATACACTTTCAGCAAATCGGCGATCAGCAGGGCTTCAGATGCATTGATTTTGGGATTGGGGGAGCGTTCCGTTTCGGGAAGTTCAACAAACACGGTGCGTTCTCTGCTCAACCATTGCCAGAACGGATGTTCCGGCGGATGTGCCATCATGGTGCCGTTGCTCCGCTGTTCTATGCCATAGGGCAATGATTCGGGAAGAAGGGCAAGCTGATTGTGATAAAAGTGTTGATTCACAAAGGCCATCACTTTGCCATGCATCCGTCCCTGCTGACTGAGGATGCCGATGGCGTGATGCCAACCTTTTTCGCGGCATCGAAGCATCAGGCGCTCAAACAAGGAATCGCCGGCATCGTGCATGCCCAGTTCACGCAATGCGTCAGACTGCACTTTGCGCTGTGCCGGGGGCTGAGTAACTACGGCCGGAAGCTGCAGATGATCCCCAATCATGATGACCTTTGGCGTGGATGCAAAATAATTGATGATCATGGGTTCAATGATCTGCGAAGCTTCATCGGCTATGATCAGGTCAAATGACCGGTAGCGAAGCAGTTCGCTGTGAGCACCGAGCCCGGCTACTGTGGCCGTGTACACCCTGTGCCCGTCAAGCAGGTTTTTGAGCTGACTGAGATGAGTGCCCTCACTGCCACCCCACACGGTTTCAATTTTATTCCTGAGCAGGGCATGTTCGTATGTGCTTTCCGTGGCATGCCGCGAACCCAGCCTGATATATTGGTTTTTCCAGGTGTCGCCCAGTGATTCAATAGCCCCGCAAATTTCATCTACTGCGCGATTGGTGTAGGCCAGCACCAGTACATTGTGCTTCAGGGTGCCGGCATAGTGCCACACCAGCGCGCGAAGCATCAGGCTGGTTTTTCCCGTACCGGGCGGCCCCCAGATGATGTAGTAATTCCTTGCCTGCAAAGCTTGTCTGAACACGTCGAGCTGTTGCGGTGACAAACCGGGTGGTGTCGGGAATTCTTTCGGTTCTTCACCGGTTTCCGGTGCGGAAACGCCCAGCCATAAATTGCGTTGCGAAACAGGCAAATTGAAAAAGGCGGCCATGTTTTTATACATCTGCTCAAATCCACTGTCACTCACGTCTTTTTCAATATTCCAGAACTCAAATGATCTGAAAAAGGCCTCCTGGTATTGCCTGTTTCTCAGTGCCACCACTACGGTTTCAGCATCAATGGCAATGATGCCTGCCTTGAACAGCTGATTGTTCAGTGCCCGGGCATCATCGGCATGGCCAGGATACAGTAATACGATGTCGGACGTTCTGAAATGAGCCAGCGGATGGGTGTCCTGGGTCCTTTCAAAGGTCATGAGGGTTCGGCCATCGCCGGTTTCAATCGATCGGAGACGGAGCATTTTCAGCAGCTCAAACCGCTCTTCTTTTTCTTCCGCGGAATCGAGCCATAGTCCGGCCATACCCTTGCGCGTTTCGGTGCCCGTGTTGCCCAAGCGGCTGTAAAAGTGTTCCCGGGCCGTAAAAGCCAGCATCAGCCTCAGGTAGTCCCGCTCGTGTTCAGCCATGTATTGCCATGCAGTGTGCAGGCTTTCAATGGCATCGGTAAAAAATGAGGGCCAGCCTTCTCTGGATTCCGAATCTGTAATCAAGCCTATAAAGCTGTGGTTATCATCGCCACGGTCGCACTGCATCAGCATGTAGTCCATGGCCAGTATCTCATTTCTGCGGTTGAGGGCCAGTTGCTGCAACCCTGTATTATGCGGTGCAAATCGCAGCGGGCTGTACATGGATGAGGAGTACAGAATATAGTTGCGCACCTGCTTGTGTTGGCCAAAAGCCGAGCGGATCAGTTGCTCGTAAAGCAGGGTTTGGATATAGTGGTTCTCGCTTATCTTGGCCCCTTCATCTCGCGCTTTGCCACTTTTCAGCTCAATTATTGCCCCTCCGGCTTGCGATGTAGCAGTTTGTGATTGGTGAATTTCGTAGTTGGCTTGTGAACCGGAATTTTGCTCGTCCCGGCTTAAGTGTCTGTTTTGATGTAGTTTGTTTTTTGGGGGGAATATCTTTTTGTGGCCCGGGTTCCCCGGGTAAAAAACATCAAGGCGGCCTTGCAGGCCATAGTCGGAAGAGATAAAAACGGGCTCCAGGTAACATTCTTCCCTCAGGATACCGGATTCAGGGAGCTTTTGTAAAATGGTTTTTCGCAATACCGTGTAGTGCCGGGGAAGTTGTTCGTGAAGCTCCACCAGTTCGTCTTCGTTCAGATTCAGAAAAGAGAGTGCGTCATTGCGGAAAAGGTCAAACAAAATGACACGGTAGTTTGCATTTGGGTTTTCCATCAGGCAGTCGAGCATAAAATTCACTGCCTTCCCCAGAACCAGGGATTTACCTGCAGCCTCTCGCTTAAACCGGTGATTGGCGGCTATCAGGGCATCGGATCGGCCATAGCCAAAAGTTTCGGAAATGGAGGTCACATTCACCAGCAGGTCAGGCTCTATAACAAGAGCCATTGGCTTCAACAAAGAGCTATCCTGAAAACTCTCCCCCCCGGCAACCTTTACGCTGCCTTTTTCCAGTACAGTTACATGGATCAGGTGAGCTTTTACGGGAAGCGGGATCACCTTGTCGGCCAGCAGTTTAAAACTGTTGATCAGGCTCTCGTGAGCGGTTTCCGTATCGGGTACTACAGTAATGCGGGTGTTGAGGTCATCTGCCAAACAGGCCTGCAGTTGTAGTGTGGCTTCGTCAGCTCCTGTAATGATGACGGGTACAAACGACTTGAATGATTGCCCGGCGGGTTCGCTGAAGTGAGATTTCCATTGATCGGGTAATTGCAGCGGCTCCTGTTGCAGGCCGGGATGGGCTTTGCCACACAGAAAACGGAACAATGCATGGCCAAGCTGTATCCAGTCTTCATCGGTGTAAAGTGAACTATTGGCGGCGTGCTTGCGGTAAAAGTGAAACAACCGCCGCCAAATCCCTTTGACCTCCAGCGTTTCACAAAGCCATGCCTCCTGAACATAGCGATTGAGCAGCGGAACTATGGCGCGGTTGCACAATTGCTCCACCAATTCGTCCAGTAAGCGCACCGTTTCGCGCCGTAAAATCTTAGGGGTAGTTGCTTGCTTAAGGGTTTTTTCCCACTGCAACAGGTACAATTCCAATTCCTGCAATGTCATTTTCACGCTTTGTGTGATGGTTGTTAGGCAACAGACACGATAGTCCGAAAGTAAAAAAAAGATGAAGATTCCATAAAATCTGCTAACAATATTATAGCTATTGGAGGAATAAAACTAATTTTAAGGCAATTTCAACCGGCAAGCTCACCCTTTTAAAAATAGAACTGATATGAAATGGCGTAAGCTTTCTGGCGAAACACTCCAGGTATCCTTGCGGGAAGCCGTGGAAAAAACCATTATCCGCGAGACCAATCTGGGCAACCTTATGGTCGACGCCCACCTGCTCGCCGCTCGATCCGTCGCCGCCGTTGCGGCTGGGCTCACCCTCCTGCTCACGGCCTGCAATGGTGGTGGCACCGACGTCACGGCCGACGAC
>JBJHCA010000001.1:85299-98484 GCA_050485785.1 Saprospiraceae bacterium
GCTCAAGGTTTGCATCGGATCAGACTCCCAGGTCAGGGGCAGCACTATCGAATTTGCCACGGTTATTGTTTTTCTGCGCGAAAAGAAAGGCGGGTTCATGTTTATCCGAAACGACCGGATTCACCATCCCAAATCCCTTCGCGAGCGCATGATTTTTGAAGTGGGCAGGTCGGTTGAGGTTGCTTATCAGTTATGTGATCTGCTTGATAAGTACGACATCGGGCTGGAGGTTCATGCCGACATCAATACCGATCCCCATTTCAAATCCAATGTGGCATTGCGCGAAGCCATGGGATACATTTTGGGTATGGGCTTTGTATTCAAAGCCAAGCCACACGCATTTGCCAGCAGCTCCTGCGCCGATAAGGTAGTGTAGGGAGCTCAATGCTAAAACTGGCAGGTCTGCCTGATTTTTTCGGCTATCATCATACATTTTGCCGGCTGCTGCGTAATATCTTAACACGAAAATTTTCTTTTCTTTGTTGCAGAATTAGCGCAATGAACATTTATAACATCAAACTCTCACTGAACTCTATTACCTGCCACGATGCAGGTTCACTAAGCAGTAAGATGCGTCCATACCTGTGGACTATGCTGTTTGCCATTGACGGACAAGGTGTTAAGATAAAACCTGATTTCACCCTTGAAGGCAATGGATATTTCCAGTACTCCTATGGATCGCATGGCAACCTGGAGGTAGACAAAGTGGTGGCGGGCAAGCATATTCCCATTCCTGCCGGACTGGTAACCTACCGCAGTGAGTTGCATCCGGTTGACATTCCTTATTTTAAACAACCATTACCGGGCATGGTATGTCTGGTGGCCGTACTGATGGCCGAAAAGAATATTTCAGACAAGGGAGCCGAGGCCGGTCGTGAAGCTTTGTTCAATTTTATCAAGGAAGGTGTTATTAAAGGTATTAAAGAGTTTGATCCTTCGGAGATCGATGTGTACAATATCATACCCTCCATTAAAGCCTATTTCAACCGGGCTTTGGAGAAGCAGGCAGAAGGCATGGTGAAGGCCATCGGAAGAGCCATTAAGGACAAGCAGTCATTGATCCAGAATATCTGGTCATCGTTCAGCCGTGAAGATTACCTGGGATTTGCTTCGTGGACTTTTACCAATGAGGAAATAGACCGGAATGACCGTCAGATCCTTTTCTCCCGAAGGTGGGAAACCGATAAACACGGAGCATGGGAACTTTCCGGTGATTTGACGGCAAAAGTAAAGGATGCTCCGGAAGAAGCGGACGGGCGATTTGGTGAGCCGCAAAATGCCCGCAAGAGCATCGAAGAGGAGTATGATTTTCTGGGTGTTTAGTGAAAAGCCGGATCGGGTAAATCACTGCTCTTTGCATTACTTTTGGCAATTCATTAATTTTTTTTAGACGTAATGTGGCTTTTTAAGGCTGAATGCCTAAATTGCGCAACTTTTTAGAAATCCAAAAACAATTACTATGCTTGGGAAAATTACTTTAAAAACACTCTGGTGCCTTCTTGCGCTGGTACCTTTCGCTATGAGCGGCGATCTTAATGCTCAAACCATTTACTGGGGTGGCCCTGAAGAGCCCAACAGTACCTTTGACGGCGGTTTCAATGACTGGACTGTTCTGGGTGTCAGTTGTTCCGGAGGTGTTGCCGGTTCCAATGCACTGTGGACATGGGGAATTGGCCTGGGCCCTCAGGGAGGGTACGCCGGTTCTGCGGGCCCTATAGCCTCGCCCTCTGCTGCCAACGGATCTGTGATTTTTGATTCCAATTATCTGGATGATGATGGCGTTCAGGGTGCATTTGGAACGGGTACTTGTCCTGCTCCACACAGAGGTGAATTGATTTCACCGGTCATTGACATGACCGGAAACAGCAATGTAGCCGTGAGCTTTTACCAGTTTTACAGAAGATTTGCCGGTCCCGAAAGTTCACAACAGGTTCCAGGTACTTACATTGCTTTTTCTTCTGATGGAGGTACCACCTGGTCAGCGGATGTTCCATTGAACAGCTCTCTGGCTGTAAATGCGGCAACTGCCAATCCCAACAAGCAGGTAATTGACGCTTCAGCCTATGCTGATGACAATGCCAATTTCCGGTTTAAGTTTGTATTCCATGGCGATTACTATTTCTGGCAGTTAGATGATGTACGTCTTGAAGAGCTTCCTGCAGTTAATATTGCTGCCGGTAACTTCCGTTACACACTTCAGAACACGAGTCAACCTCAAAGTGTCATTTCACGTGACACGCTGAGCTTTGCGGTCAATGTGAGCAATGCCGGCCAGGCTATTGACATCCTGGGAACGGTTGAAGTAGTTAATACCGATACGGAAGCAGTTATTCACAGCCAGACCAAGGTAGTCAATGTCAGCCCCGGCACCTCTTCCATTATCGTTTTTGATGACGAGTACCCGCTGCATGATATCGAAATTGGTAACTACCTGATCAGGTACACCATTGAAGACAACGATGGTGGGGAGGATGTTGACCCGACAGACAATGTTCGCAGCTGGCCATTTCGTGTTACCGAGAACACCACGATTACCGGTGCTAATCAGGCCAATATTCTGATTGCAGGCGTTAGCTCTACCGGCTGGGGATACGGTACATCTTTCTGGGCACCTGTTGATCCGAACATCCAGTTCAGAATGTCTCAGGTTACCTCTTCGTTTGCCGGTTGGACTGGTGCCGCTTTAATGGAAGGTGCTGAGTCAACACTTTTTGTAGTTGAGAAAGGACCTGAGTTCCACACTACACAGCCTTCCTTCTCAAACTTCACCGATGATCAGATGATTATAGTCGGCTTTGCCGAGAAAACATTCACGGCAGCAAACCATGCTACTGCTGCCAATCCGGTGGAAACTACCTATGATGTAATGCGTTTTGACTTTGAAGACGGCCCGGTTGAACTGGAAGCCGGAAAAGAGTACTTTACCATTGCACTTCTTCCTTTTATTGAAGGTGCTCCGGGTATAGCCATTCGTGGAACTGCTGCCGGTTTCCCGAGTTGGGTAGTGGATGCTGATGAAGACGGTAACCCCATCTCTGGTTTCGTGTATACCAATAACCGCATTTACAACAACGACGCATTTTCAGCCAACTTTGGCGGCCGTGCGCCATTCTACAGAATTGTTTTTGACATTGTGACTTCTGCCGATGCGCCGGTACTCAGTGAATTGTCATATCAGGTTTATCCCAATCCCGTTGCCGGTGATTTCGTTAACCTGGAATTGAACTTTGACCGTCCGCTTGCTACCAATGTATACATCACTGACATCCAGGGTAAAGTAATGTCAATGCACACATTCAATGCAGCACAAACTACCGAGCAACTCAACGTTTCAGGCTTGGCTGCAGGTACATACTTTGTGGTTGTATCCAATGAAGAAGGTGTAGGTACACGCAAGATCACGGTTGTGCGCTAGAAACATTGATATTCTATAAAGTTTGATGAAACTCATCAAACTCAACATAAAGCAGGGGTGAGGATCAGTTCTTATCCCTGCTTTTTTTTGCCATTTAATTTTGCCTAATTCATTATCTTTGATTTTTATAAAAATAAAAACTGACTACGATGAAACGATTATTACTTTTTTCCATTTCCTTGCTGCTTGGCTTCAGTATGGCTGCCCAAAGCAGCAAAATAAGCACGGTGAACGGTCAGGTATTTGACCGCAATGAAGATGTTTTACTGACCAAACAAGAAACCGGCGAATTTTTTATCCCCAATCGTGATGCCATCTGGAGTGATGATTTTTCTGATCCCGATAACTGGGTGATGACCAACACAAGTACACCTCCGGTAAATTGGGAAATAACTACGAATGTTAATTCAAGTCCTGTTGCCGGGCTCAATCCCATTAACCTGCCTACCGCTGCCAATGGCTTTGCCATTATTAACGGGGATGTAATGGGTGATGGCTCTATTCAGAATTCCAGTATCACAACGGCCAACTCCATTGACCTGTCTGATCATGAAAACATCCAACTTCGCTTTGCTCAGGTAACTCGTAACTGGAGTACGATCTATACTGTTAGGGTGAGTAATGACGGAGGAGCTACCTGGACTGACTATAATCCAAATCCACACATAACGGTGAACACTAATAGCGGTAATCCGGAATGGGCAACCATCAATATTAGTGATGTGGCCGGCGGCCAGTCCAATGTAAAAATACAGTTCAACTATCAGGCTGACTGGGGTTGGTTCTGGGCCATTGATGATGTGTTTATAGAAGAGCTTTCTCCTGTCAATATTTCTGCTGGGCTGTTTCATTATACCCTTCAGAATACGGCACAGCCTGTAGATGCTATAGGTAATGATACCTTGTTTTTTGCGGTCAATGTCAATAATGCCGGCCTTGGGCTGGATATTAAAGGAACTGCAGAAGTAGTGAATACCGATACGGAAGAGGTGGTGTTCACCCAATCCAAGGTAGTTTCGGTTCCAGCCAGCACCATGACGGTCATCGAGTTTGATAATGCGTTTCCGCTGGAAGGATTGCCCATCGGCAATTACATGATCCGTTACCACATTGAGGACAATGACGGTGGTGAAGACCTTGATCCTTCTGACAATACCCGCAGCTACCCGTTCAGGGTTACTGCAGATCTCGTTGTGACCGGAGCAGATCAAACTGCTACTTTGCTCGCCAATGTGAGCGCAACCGGCTGGGGCTACGGAACTTCGTTCTGGGGGCCAACAGATCCCAATATATTTTTCCGCCTTACCCAGGTGCATACGGGTTTTTCCGGCTGGCAAAATGCAGGCGATCTGCAAAACGCCGAGGTGAACTTGTTTTTGGTTGAGAAAGGACCACAGTTTCATACAACTCAGCCGTCTTTTTCCAATTTTACGCCTGAACAGATGACTATTCTGGGATATGGCAACAAAACACTCACTTCCGGAAACCATTCCACTACTGCCACTCCGGTAACCACCACATTAGATGTTCAGCGATTTGATTTTGAACCGGGTCCCATTATTATTGAAGCAGGCAAAGAGTATTTTGTCATTGCTCTGGTGCCTGATGTTCCCGGTGCCAACAACGGCGTTGCATTCCGCAGCACTGACGGAACTTTCCCCAATTATGTAATTGGTCTGGATGCCAATGGAGAGCCTCTGTCGGGATTTGTGTATACCAATAACAGAATTTATAATAATGATGCCTTCACCGCAAACTTTGGCGGCCGTGCTCCTTTTTACTACTTTAATTTTGAAATTGCCACCAATGCCAATGCGCCTCAACTGGATGCTTCATCCTACAGCATTTACCCCAATCCGGTTGCCGGTGATCACGTAAACCTGGAGCTGAACTTTGAGCGTCCGGTTCATACCTACGTTTATATTACCGATATTCAGGGTAAATTGATCAGCACCCGCGAGTTTAATGCTGCACAATCGCTGGAGCAACTGAACGTATCAGGACTGGCGGCAGGCACTTACATGGTGATCATCTCCAATGAATTGGGTGTGGCTACCAGTAAGATTACTGTCGTGAGATAACATTTTGTTCCACTCACATGCCGGAATGCAGCCAGCTTGAAGGTATTCAATAAAAACGGGGAAAGTTCGATATGAGCTTTCCCCGTTTCTATTTATGGCTGTAAACTTTTGCCAGTGACAGCTTATACTTTACTCAGGGCTTCATCAAGATCGGCAATCAGATCATCAACGTCTTCCACACCTATACTTAAGCGAATGAGCGAGTCAGTAAGCCCTACGGCGTGTCTTTCTTCGCGAGGTATAGAGCCGTGAGTCATGCTGGCCGGATGGCCAATGAGCGACTCTACACCTCCGAGACTTTCAGCAAGGCTGAATAGCTGCGTAGCCGTTAGCACTTTACCGGCTTCATCTTCAGTGTCCCTGTGCAAATCGAAGGAGATCATGCCGCCGAAGTATTTCATTTGTGTAGCAGCCAGCTCATGGCCGGGATGATCAGCCAGGCCGGGGTAATATACATTGCGTACCCGGGGATGTTCTTTGAGGAAACCGGCTATCAGCATGGCATTTTCACAGGAGCGCTGTACGCGGAGGTGAAGTGTTTTGATGCCTCGAAGTACAAGGAAGCAATCCATAGGGCCCGGAACTGCACCGGCTGCATTTTGAATAAACCGCAGGGCTTCGGCAGTTTCGGCATCATTGACAATTACTGCTCCGGAAACTACGTCAGAATGCCCACCCAGGTATTTAGTAGCCGAGTGCAGTACCAAATCGGCACCTAAGCGGATGGGGTTTTGCAGATAGGGGGATGCAAAAGTATTGTCAACGCAGACTTTGATGCCGCTATGGTGAGCCATGTCTGTCAAAGCTCTTATGTCTGCAATTTTAAGCATGGGGTTGGTTGGGGTTTCAATCCACAACAGCCGTGTTTGCTTATTGAATTGGCCGGCCACTTCTTCAGGTTTGGTCATATCTACAAAATGTGAGCTGACCCCAAACTTTTCATAAATTTTGGTCATCAGTCTGTATGACCCACCGTACAGGTCATTGGAAGCAATGATCTCGTCACCGGGGTTCAAGGTTTTTAAGATGGCATCCATGGCAGCAAGCCCACTGCTGAAACAAACAGCACTAACGCCGTATTCCAGAGCTGCCAGATTCTCTTCCAGTGCATGCCTGGTTGGGTTTTGTGTACGGGCATACTCATAGCCTTTATGAACGCCCGGAGCTTCCTGAACGTAAGTTGAAGTCTGGAAAATCGGTGTCATAATGGCACCGGTAGAGGGGTCGGGCTTAACGCCCGCATGAATTACACGGGTATTGAATTTCATAATTGAGTTTTAAAGTATTGCAAAGTGCATAATGATGCAGGAATCAAAGGTAATGCATGTTTGAGGACATGGCTCAGCAAGCTACTGGCTTTGTTGTTTAATTGACCCGCACTGCACCATTCAGAATGTACATCAGTCTGTGGACATCGGTATCGTTGAGTTGCAGTACACCACGGATGGTGATTATTTCGGCAGTGTAGGGGATAGGGTCTTTGGCAAACACTTCCATAACGGTTTCGGGGCCGGCACCGCCGCAAAAAAAGCACATTTGATAAGGGTAAGCTGAAAATACAAACTCGCGGTGAGAGCGATAACCCTCCACGGGGATTATGTAGCCTCTGAGCGTGACTTCTTTACCTTCCAGCGCTCTCACATCCCGGTGAAATACGGGAACATCAATGTCGAAGCCAAACAGCTCGTCGTATTGTTGCTTGAAGGTTACTTTAGCCAGTGTTCGCCAGGTATTATCCTGGGGTGATTGTGCCGACACATTCAGCGAGGTGAAAGCAGCAATAAAGGAGAGTACAATCAGGGATATAATCCATCGCATAGTGTTCGCTTTTTTAAGGAAATTGCCTTTTTCAGGGCTATGCCCACAAAGAGTTATAAAAAATAAACAGCACAATCCGGATAAACAACCGGTCAGCCGTCCTAACGGTTCATGAGGGTTTTGTTAATATCCGTTCGGTAAACCTGGATAGCGGGAATGAGTGCTGCCAATATTCCGATCAGCACGGCAATACCCGGAATATACCATTCTTCGGGATACCATACCCGGCCTGTGAATGGATAGCGATACGTTTCGGCCATAAAGCCGGCAAACACCTCCATGCCAACATGGGCCATAATGAGCGCCAGCACGGCACCGGTGAGTGAAAGCAAAATGCCTTCACCCAGTAGTAGTGAGGCTACCCGGGCTCTGGAGCCCCCCATTACCCGCATCAGGGCAATCTCGTATTTGCGTTCGCCTAGCGAGCTGTAAAGCATTATAAAAATACTGAGTGCTGACACGCCGAGTATAACCCAGGCCATGATGGTAAAAACCCTTTCCGCATTGCCCATATAGAGGTGCATCCTGTTGAGTTCAATAGCCGGTGATGCGGCCATGATTCCCGTATTCTCATTGATGTTGCGAAGCAAGGTTAAAGCACTGAAATTAGTGCGGCTCCGGAATTTAATAAGCAATGAGGTGATCTGTTCATTTTCGTGATCAGCCAGATTAAAGGGCTTGTCGTGATGGTGATGCTCATGGTGATGGTGGCTGTGACCGTGATGATGATCGTGATTGTGTGCATGATCATGGTCATGGTCATGGTTGTGATGATGGTGTCCATGGTTGTCGTAGTCGTGTGCATGATCATGTTCGTGGTCATGTTCGTGTTCGTGGTCGTGGTCGTGGTCGTGTGCATGATCATGGTCGTGGTCGTGGTCGTGGTCGTGTGCATGATCATGGTCGTGGTCATGGTCATGGTCGTGGTCGTGGTCGTGATCATGGTCGTGCACTAACCATACACTTTCAGTACCGGTTAACAATAACTGATCAGCCACTGTGCCGGATTCCTGCATAATGCCGGTTACCACAAAGGGTTGTGTATAGTCGTGAACATGGTCTTCGCCTACCAGTCCGTGGGAAGAATGAAAGGTATATCCGATGCGGAGACCGAGTTGCCTGGCAGCGAATGCTCCGGCTGTCACTTCAAAGGGTTTGTTCCACCATTCACCTTCACTTAAGGATACCCCGTACAGTTCCCTGAATGGCGGTTCAGTTCCAACTAGTCTGAAGCCCCGGTAACTGTCGCCTATTGAGAGCGGAACAGCCAGATCAACCAGAGGATGATTGGGATTCAGAAATGGTTTTATTTCGCCAATACTGATATTTCCGGTAGGGTAGTCCACGTGGTACATGTTGCACAGCACCATTTGCAGTGGACTTCCTTTCGCACCCAGAATGAGATCTATACCGGCCAGGTTTTTCTCAAACTGCTCGTTCATTTGTTTCTGGACAAGCAGAATAAAAGTAGCCAGCCCAAGTCCAAGAGCAATCAGTATAACGCCCAGCAGTGTGCTCCATGGGCGAAACCTCAGATTTTTTCGGCTTATATATATGATGTTCATATTCGGAGGTGCATGTGCTTATTGAAGAACAATATGATTGTCAGTTTTTTCCTTCAGACGGGTGTCATGGGTAACAATGACCAGTGCCGCACCGGCTTCACGGGCTTTGCTTTGCAGCAGGTTATACACCGCCAGGCAATTTTCATCATCCAACGCAGAAGTGGGTTCATCGGCAAGCAATAGTCGGGGTTTGTGAATAAGCGCTCTGCCAATGGCCAGCCTTTGCTGTTCACCCTGGCTCAACTGTGCCGGCATCCGCGATACCTTGTCTCCCAAACCGAGGTCAGCCAGCATTGAATAGATATCCTGTTTGCTGATAGAAGTGCCTGACATGTAGGCAGCCAGTTTCATATTGTCAAAAACATTCAGCGATCGTACAAAGTGACTTGCCTGAAACACAATGCCGATGTTTTTTCCCCTGAATTGATCCAGACTGCTGCCGGGCAGCTTCTCCAGTGCAGTATCCATTACCGTGATACTCCCCTGTAAGGGTTTCATTAGGCCTGCAAGCAAGTGAAGCAAAGTTGATTTTCCGCAACCTGATGCACCCAGAACCAGAAGGGTTTCTCCTGCCTGTGCTGAAAGATCCGGATATCGAAGTGTGGCATTGGATGTATATGCGTAGCTGACGTTTTGAGTTTTTAGCATAGGGTGTATTACTGTTTACAGGTTGAATAACATCCACCTAAATCAGTATGTTGGCGGGGACTATTAATTTTTAAGACCATAGCTGCGCATGAGAAAATCAGTCATCAGCGTGTAAAGATGCAGCCTGGTTTTGCCGCCTCCTATACTGTGATTGCGGTTGGGGTAAGCAAACCATTCAAACTGCTTCCCGGCAGCTATCAGTGCATTGGCCATTTCGGTGGAGTGCTGAAGATGAACATTGTCGTCACCCATGCCATGTATCAGCAGATAATGGCCTTCAAGCAGGTGGGCAAAATTATTGGGTGAGTTTTGTTCGTAGCCTTCTTCATTTTCCTTGTAGGTGCGCATATAGCGTTCCGTGTAAATGGTGTCATACCACTTCCAGTTGGTAACAGGTGCTACGGCTATGGCTGAACTGAAGACATCTGCCCCTTTCAGCAGTGCCAGCGATGACAGGTAACCACCATAACTCCAGCCAAAAATGCCAATTCTGTCAGCATCAATGTAACTCCTTTGAGCCAGTAGCCTGGCAGATGCAATCTGGTCTAAGGTTTCGTAGTGCCCCAGCTGCATATAGGTCATTTTTTTAAATTGCTCTCCACGGGCTCCTGTACCTCTGTTATCTACCGACACTACGATAATTCCTTGTTGAGCCAGCATTTGAAACCAAAAATAGTTCATCCCCAGCCAGTCGTTTTTCACGGTTTGGCTGCCCGGCCCGCCATAGCAATACAGCAGCAAAGGATATTGCCGCGACGGATCAAAGTCCGGCGGATAGATTGTATAGGCATGCAGCTCCACATCGTCTTCGGTTTGCAGAACACTGAACACCGGTTCTGAAATATTGAATTTTTGGAGTCCTTCTTTAAATTCGGCATTGTCGAGAATGTTTCTCAGCACTTTGCCTTCACGGTCAGCAACATCATATCTGGGCGGAGTGCTGACCCCGGCATGGTTCAGAACGAAATAGTCAAAAGTGCTGCTGAACTGAGCACTGTTGGTGCCGGTATTATTGCATAGCTTCAGAAGCCCGCTGCCGTCAATATTAACCCTGTAAACCTCTCTTTCCAGAGGGGAGACTTTTGCTGCCTGAAAAAAGACATGTCCTCCGGCTTCGTCGAGACCATAGAGCCGGGTAACGTCAAATTCGCCCGAGGTTACCGCGTTCACCTGTTTACCTTCCATATTGTAGAGGTACACATGATTAAAGCCGCTCTGTTCACTGGTCCATAAAAAGTGTTTCCCGTCATTGGTGAAGTGCAGGTTGTTGTGGATATCGATAAAGTAGGGGTTTACTTCTTGATATAGCATTTTTTTGCTCCCTTCGGTCGCCGTAGCCAGGTAAAGCTTCAGGTTGTTCTGATGGCGGTTCATGTAGGTTATGCACAGCTTGTCGGCATCTCGTGTCCATTGAATGCGCGGGATGTAAAAATCACTGTATTCACTGAAATCGATGTTGGTGGTTTTTTGGGAAGCCACATCAAAAATGTGCACACTGACTTCGGCGTTGTCTTCCCCTACTTTCGGATATTTAAAAGTGACATATTCAGGATACACGTCATTGGTGTACATTGACATGGTAAATTCCTTCACTTCGGATTCATCAAACCGGATAAAGGCCAGTTTGCTTCCGTCAGCAGACCACTCATGGGCACGGGTCAGGTAGAACTCCTCCTCGTAAACCCAATCGCTCGAGCCATTAATAATGCTGTTTTTCAATCCGTCACGGGTAACTCTTATCACGGCACCGTCTCCGGAAAAAGGCAAAATGTAAAGGTCGTTGTGATGCACGTAGGCTAGTTTCTCTTCTTTTGGACAAAAGTTGGGTACCATGATCCGCTCTCCGTTGTGTACAGGTTTTATTTGTCCGGTTTCACGATGGTACAGGTAAAAAACCGCGGTGTAGGAATACCGGTAAATACTTTCCCGTTGTGTGGCTATCAGCATGTACTGCTCATTGGGGCTAAACACATAGCTGTTAAACCTGCCCTGCAGATTCTCATTGTAGTCATTGAGTGCTGAGCCGTGAAATACAATTTGGGTAGGTTCACCGGTTACCAGATTGTACTCCACCACCGCCCGTCCGGATTCAGTTTGTTCCATAGCGGTGTAGTGTATGCCGTCATTCAGAAAATTAAATCCCTGTACCGTTTGCGGAAAAAACCGAAAATCCCGCCAAAGGTCATTCAGGGTAATGTTTTGATTGACTTCTTGCGCTTTCAACCCCGGCAATTGCCATACCAGGCACAATGCCAATACTGCCAACAGAAACCGATGTCCAGACATAGTGTAAATTTTTAGGTGGCCAAAGATAGGAAATTGAGGGGATTTGGACGGCCCCCTAAGAACATTGAACTGTGAGTACAGGCAGGGGATATTGAGAGCCATTTTTACTAGGGAACCTTAGTCCCCAACCCGGGTTACGCTAATCAATCGTTTATTGAGCAACGAGAAATTTTTAAAAGGGACTGATGTTGTTGTCAATCGCTTGTTCCACCTTAGCAAGTGAGGGTCTGCCCAATCCGGCACTGTCCGGCTTTTTTCATTGGCTGAAGTTATAAACTGTGACCATTCCAAAAATTTTACCACTTTCAGAAACCTAAATGAAGGTTGTGTTCTCAAATTGTGTATTTTGCATGCTTTGTTTCACATCAATCCAGCAATATGAAGAAAATATTACCCTTAACCTTATTTATTATCAGTTTAAGCCTTGTCAGTTTCCATGTGACGGCACAGTCAGGGCTCAACTGTGGGGCTGCCATCGAAGTCAGCCCGGGTTCTTACACCGCCCCAGGACCGTCTACCGGCAATGGTTGCTACAACTGCAGCGGAGGTGCTCAACATGCCAACTGGTACGTATATACTCCGACGTCCAGTGGTGTAATCACCGTAAGCTCATGCGGTGGTGGTTCCGATACCCGGCTTTGGGTATATGAAGGAACTTGTTCAGACCTCACTCTGATCGCTTCCAACGATGATGACTGCGAGATGTTCTCCGGTTCGGATCTTTGGGCTGCAAGAGTACAACTGGTGCCAGTATTTGTAGGTGGAACTTATTACTTTGAGTGGGATGACCGGTGGGATGATGTATCCTTTGGCTGGTCGCTGGAATTTACAGAAGGTGCTGGTCCGCAAGGATACACTTGTGCAACGGCACTTGAAGTAAGCCCGGGCACCCATAATGCACCCGGCCCGTCGGCAGGTGGGGGCTGTTATGCATGTGATTTTGCCGACAACGCAAACTGGTATTCGTTTACACCTGATTCAACAGGTTTTGCAACCATCAGCTCATGTCTGGGCGGAGCAGATACACGGCTTTGGGTATATTCGGGCAGTTGCGGTTCACTGAACCTGATTGCGGAGAATGATGATTTTTGTCCTTATGAACCCGGCTCTTTCCCCTATGCTTCCTATCTGGAAGACATTTTTATGATTGCTGGTGTTACTTATTATTTCGAATGGGACGATACCTGGGATCCATCCGCTTTTACCTGGACATTGACTTTTACTCCCTCCATTGGTGCGGATATTGCCGTATCCCAGGTTCAGGTGCACGATGAATATACCATGCTGCCCGTGACCGAACTGGCAGCTAATGGATTGGATGTTTTTGCAACGGTCAGTAATATTGGTGCCATACCTGTTAGTCAGGTAAGAC
>JBJHCA010000002.1:0-9675 GCA_050485785.1 Saprospiraceae bacterium
TCTCAGCACCTCTGCGCTTACCCTGTCCACCGCGACCCGGGCGTTGCTGCTGGCTGGTCTTTTCGTTAACCGTAACTCCTACGTTGGGTGACAAGTCTCTCTTACCCAGTACTTCACCTCTGCAAATCCAAACCTTTACGCCAATCTTACCGTAAATAGTTTGCGCTTCCTGAAGTGAATAATCAATATCCGATCGGAAAGTATGCAATGGTGTACGTCCTTCCTTGTATTCTTCGGAACGTGCCATATCAGCTCCGTTCAACCGCCCGCTGATCCGTACTTTAATGCCTTCAGCTCCGGCTCTCATTGAAGCCTGAATTGAAGTTTTAATAGCACGGCGGTAATTAACGCGGGCTTCGAGTTGCTTGGCAATGGTCTCTCCAACTATGGCCGCATCAAGTTCAGGCTTGCGTATCTCCACTATGTTGATCTGAACATCCTTTTGCGTGAGCTTTTTAATTTCTTCACGAATACGATCAACTTCCTGACCACCTTTCCCGATGATTATACCGGGGCGGGAAGTATGGATAGTGATAGTGATCCGCTTCAGCGTTCTTTCGATCACTATTCTGGCAATACCGCCTTTTACAATACGAGCTTTCAGGTAATTCCGGATTTTTTCGTCTTCCACAACTTTTCCTGCAAAGTCGTTACCGCCAAACCAACTTGAATCCCATCCTCTGATGATGCCAAGTCTGTTGCCTATTGGATTTGTCTTTTGTCCCATAATTCTATATCTATCCGTCTAGAAATTAAGCGTTTGATTGTTCAGCTACCGGAGTATCAGTACTGGCAGCAGTATCATTGTCAATGTCCTGATCTTCCATATCAACAGACAGTGGTACTCTGTTGGACACTACGATGGTAATGTGGTTGCTTCGCTTTCTGATGCGATGCGCACGTCCGTGCGGAGCAGGACGAAAGCGCTTCAACATAGGTCCTTCGTCAACTCTGATCTCCTTAATAAACAGATCGTGTTCATCAGCACTGGCCTCTGATTTCACCTCCCAGTTGGCAATAGCCGACAGCAGATTCTTCTCGATCCATCGTGCCGGATGCTTTTTGGTAAACTTGAGCAGATTCAGTGCGTGATCCACATCATGACCCCTGACAATATCAGCTACCAACCGGGTTTTTCTCGGTGATAATGGGCAGTTTCTGAGCTTTGCAACAGCTTCCATGTCTGTATCTTTAATTATTCTGGATTCAACATTCAAATTCCCGGGCTTACCAAGCTTCGGGTTTTTTATCTCTTCTTACCTCCGTGACCTTTAAAGTTGCGGGTAGGTGAAAATTCACCTAACTTATGGCCAACCATATTCTCGGTAATATACACGGGTACAAAAGTTTTACCGTTGTGTACTGCGATGGTTTCACCAACCATATCCGGAATGATCATGGAAGCACGCGACCAGGTTTTGATCACGGATTTCCGCTTAGCATCCTTGGATTTAGCTACTTTTTCAAGCAACTTGTAAAAAACGTAAGGTCCTTTTTTGAGCGATCGAGCCATAATTGCCGTCGTTAAATTTGTTTACAATGATATCAAGCGGGTTATCGCTTTTTCTTTTTCCTGCTAATAATGAGGCTTGAAGAATGCTTCTTGTTGTTTCTGGTTTTGGCACCTTTTGCTATCAATCCTTTTCTGCTGCGCGGATGCCCACCTGAAGCGCGGCCTTCGCCACCTCCCATCGGGTGATCTACCGGGTTCATGGCTACGGCACGGGTTCTTGGTCTGCGACCTAACCAGCGCTTTCTGCCGGCCTTACCCAAAACCTGAAGGCCGTGATCCGGGTTGGAAACCAGACCAACAGTTGCTCTGCATACAGATAAAATACGGCGTGTTTCACCGCTGGGAAGTTTAATAATGGTATACTTCCCTTCGCGACCCATCACCTGAGCAAAAGTACCGGCACTCCGCGCCAATGCTGCACCTTTTCCTGGTTGCATTTCGATGGCATGAACCGTGGCACCGAAAGGAATGCTCGCCAAAGGCAGTGCATTACCGGGCTCGATAGCTACTTTATCACCACTGATCACTTCTGATCCGGCAGTTACGCCCTGAGGAGCAAGAATGTATCTTTTTTCACCATCGCGGTAATGCAGCAGAGCGATGAATGCACTGCGGTTTGGATCGTATTCGATAGAATGAACTTTTGCCGGTACACCATCTTTCTCTCTCTTGAAATCGATGATACGATATAGTTTCTTATGTCCGCCTCCGCGGTACCGCATAGTACGACGACCGGCGGCATTGCGCCCGGCTTTCTGTTTGATACCTACGGTCAGCGATTTTTCGGGAGTATCCGAAGTAATCTCAGTATAGGCATTACCTATTCTCTGACGAAGTCCCGGAGTTACCGGATTGTATTTTTTAACTGGCATAGTATATGCTTTTTGACCGGCTCAGATGAGCCCAAAATTTACATGCTCAAACAATCTACATTTCACCAAAAAAGTCGATGGTCTCGCCATCTTCCAGTGTTATAACAGCCTTTTTGAAAGATTTTTTAGCCCCCTGAATCATTCCGGCACGCGTCATACGGGTTTTTGCTTTACCCGGCATGGTGAGCGTATTTACAGCCTTCACATTCACGTTGTACATGTCTTTCACTGCGTTTTTAATCTCAATTTTGTTCGCATCTCTGTTTACTACAAACATGTACTGATTTCTCTTTTCTCCTAAGAGTTCAGATTTTTCAGTAATCAGGGGGCGAATCAATATCTGCTTAGCCATGGCTTCTTAATTTAGTCGGTTAAGATAAACGCTTTGTCAACAGCTCTACTGATGATTCAGACAACAACACTGCGTTAGCATCGAGCAATTCGTATACATTGACCGTGTTTGCTGTTGCCATGCGGTTTCCCGGAATATTTCTACCGCTCAGATAAAGGTTCTTATCGCTTTCGGCAGTGATCAGGAGAGTTTTCTTATCGGCTACACCCAACTTTTCGAGGATACCGACGTACTCTCTGGTTTTTGGTGCATCGAAGGTAAAGTCTTCCAAAACGATGAGTTCATTCTCACGGGCTTTTACCGAGAACGCAGAACGCTGAGCGAGTTGCTTTACCTTCTTATTGAGCTGGATCGAATAATCTCTGGGCTGGGGGCCAAACATAGTTCCTCCGCCACGGAAAAGTGGATTCTTAATATCCCCAGCTCTGGCAGTACCGGTTCCTTTTTGCTTTTTAATTTTACGCGTAGATCCTTTAACCTCGCTTCGGCCTTTGGTTTTGTGTAAACCGCGGCGCTGAGCACTTCGGTATTGCTTTACGGCAAGATAAAGAGCATGTTCATGAGGTTCAGCTCCAAAAATGCTTTCGGGCAGCTCGATCTCGCGACCAGTCTTTTCACCCAGTATGTTATATACATCAAGTTTCATGACGGTACTATTTTTCAATAATTACAAATGAACCTTTATGCCCGGGGATAGCACCCTTTACAAGCATTAAATTCTTCTCAGGATACACCTTAAGAATTTTCAGGTTTTTTACTTTAACACGGCCACCGCCAGTTTGGCCGGCCATTCTCATTCCCTTAAATACTTTTGAGGGAAATGATGATGCACCAATAGAACCCGGGTGACGGGCACGGTTGTGCTGACCGTGAGTAGCATCGTTAACACCACTAAAGCCGTGGCGTTTTACAACACCCTGAAAGCCTTTACCCTTGGATGTGCCAATAGCGCTGACCTGGTCGCCCGGAGCGAACACTTCATCCACGGTAACGGTTTCACCCACAGATTTTCCCAGATTACAATCGCGAAACTCCACAACTTTTCTCAGCGGGGCAGTGCCTGCTTTGTTAAAGTGGCCTTTTAGCGGATCAGAAGTATTTTTCTCCTTTCTATCGCCAAAGCCAAGCTGGGTGGCATAGTAGCCATCGGATTCATCTGTTTTTACCTGTGTAACAACACAAGGACCTGCTTCAACGATAGTACAGGCGATGTGTCGCCCTGATTCGTCGAATATGCTGGTCATACCAATTTTTCTCCCTATCAATCCATTCATGGTCCAATATTTTTAAGAGCATATCCATAGCAAGACTGCGCTTGCCGTTTTTATGCCGGAACCGGAATCATTTTTAATTAAGTTAATTTCACCTGGATGTCAACTCCGCTTGGGAGTTCCAATTTGGACAGGGCGTCCACTGTTTTTTGAGTAGGCGTGTAGATCTCAATGAGACGTTTATGTGTACGCAATTGGAATTGTTCACGCGATTTTTTATTCACGTGCGGTGAGCGCAACACAGTAAACACTTCTTTCTCAGTTGGCAGCGGAATCGGGCCTGTGACAACTGCCCCGCTATTTCTTACTGTTTTCACAATCTTCTCAGTTGATTTGTCCACAAGGTTGTGATCATAAGAGCGGAGCTTAATACGAATTTTCTGATTCATAGCCTTTTAGTTATTATGTCAAAGGTTTCAAAACGGATGAGCCTTTGCTCACCCGACTAACTCGGTTCAAAATTATGCGTTTACAGTACCTTTTGCCTTAGCAATAATTTCATCGGCAATATTCTTAGGAGCCGGTGCATAGTGTCCAAACTCCATGGTTGACGATGCTCTTCCTGATGTAATAGTTCTGAGCTGGGTTACATATCCAAACATCTCAGACAAGGGCACTTCGGCTTTGATGGCTACAGCACCACCCGGACGTGGAGTTTGACCTTTAGGTAATCCGCGGCGACGGTTAAGGTCACCAATTACCGGTCCAACATAATCCTCAGGTGTTACCACTTCCAGTTCCATGATGGGCTCGAGAAGTACCGGACCCGCCTTGGGTGCAGCGGCTTTGAATCCTTCTTTGGCACAAAGCTCAAAAGCGATGGGCTTGGAGTCTACCGCATGAGTAGAACCATCGTAAACCCTAACTTTCATACTGTCCATTCCGTAGCCGGCCAGCACACCGTTATCCATCATCTCTTTGAAGCCTTTCTCAACAGAAGGTATCAATTCACGGGGAATAGAACCACCTACTATGTTATTCACAAACTGAAGGCGAACTTTTCCATCTTTAAATTCCTGACTATCGAGGAATTCCTGATCGGCAGGGCCAATCTCAAATTCCATATCGGCAAACAGACCGGCACCACCGGTTTGCTTTTTAAGACGTTCCCGATGAGAAACGTTAGTGGTAAGAGCCTCCTTATAATTGACCTGAGGGGCACCTTGATTGCATTCTACTTTGAATTCCCTTTTGAGGCGATCGAGAATGATCTCAAGGTGAAGCTCTCCCATACCACTGATTACGGTTTGGCCGGTTTCTTCATCATTCTTAACGCGGAAGGTAGGATCTTCTTCTGCCAGCTTAGCCAAAGCCATACCGAGCTTATCGAGGTCTTTCTGCGTTTTGGGCTCAATGGCGATACCGATTACAGGATCAGGGAACGTAATAGATTCCAGAATGATCGGCTTGTTCTCGTCACAAAGCGTATCACCGGTCCGGATATCTTTAAATCCAACCACAGCTGCAATGTCACCGGCCTGAACCACATCAATGGGGTTCTGCTTATTGGCATGCATCTGGAAAATCCTGGATATCCGCTCTTTGCGATCAGAACGTGTATTCTTCACATATGACCCGCTTTCCAGTTTACCGCTGTACACCCGGATATAGGCCAGGCGGCCCACGTAAGGGTCAGTGGTAATCTTGAAAGCCAGAGCAGCAAACGGCTCCGAGGGATCGGGTTTTCTCGATATTTCTTCTTCAGTATCAGGATGTATTCCCGTTACTGCTTCGACATCTACCGGAGAAGGTAAAAATGCACATACCGCATCAAGCAAAAGCTGAACACCTTTATTCTTAAAGGCGGAACCGCACATCATAGGTACGATCTTCATATCGATGGTAGCCGCTCTGATTGCAGCGCGCATATCGAGTTTCGTGATGCTGTCCGGATCTTCAAAATACTTTTCCATCAGGCCATCATCATACTCTGCAATGGTTTCTACCAGTTCGTCGCGATAGCTTTTTACAATATCTTTGAGATCTTCCGGAACTTCCACCTCTTTAAACTGAACACCCTGCGTGGTATCATCCCAGATAAGGCCAATGTTGTCAAGCAGGTCAACTATGCCGATGAAGTTTTCTTCAGAACCGATGGGAATTGTGATGGGAACTGCACGGGCACCTAATTTTTCGCGTACATCGTTAACTACGGCAAAAAAATCTGCACCGCTGCGATCCATTTTATTCACAAATCCGATACGCGGAACCCGGTAGCGGTCAGCCTGACGCCAAACCGTTTCTGATTGAGGCTCTACCCCACTCACTGCACAGAACAAAGCCACAGTACCGTCGAGAACGCGAAGTGAGCGCTCAACTTCTACGGTAAAGTCAACGTGGCCGGGAGTATCGATAATGTTAATCACATAATCATTGCCATCCCACTTCCACTCCGTTTTTGTAGCGGCAGAAGTAATGGTAATACCGCGCTCCTGCTCCTGTTCCATGTGGTCCATGGTAGCAGTACCTTCGTGCACCTCACCCAGTTTGTGAGATTTACCGGTAAAATACAGAATGCGCTCGGTAGTGGTAGTTTTACCCGCATCGATGTGTGCGGCAATACCGATATTACGCGTATATTTCAGTTGTTCTTTTGACATGGTCAGTTTAGGTCAGTATGATACTTTAAAAATTCGTTATAACAATTACACCCTGAAGTGAGCGAAAGCACGGTTGGACTCTGCCATTTTATGCGTATCCTCTTTTCTTTTCACGGCAGCGCCTTCATTGTTGGCAGCAGCCATTAGTTCTGCGGCAAGTTTGGTTGCCATTCCCTTACCGCTGCGTTTGCGCGAAAAGGCAATAAGCCACTTCATTCCGATGGAGAGCTTGCGGTTTGCCGGAATTTCCGTAGGGATCTGGAACGTAGCACCACCGATACGGCGGCTGCGAACCTCAACCTGGGGCATAGCATTATTGACAGCACGCTTCCAGATGGCGTGTGGATCTTCACTCATTTTCTTTTCGATGATATCCATGGCATCGTAGAAAATGGCAAATGATGTGGACTTCTTGCCTTCCCACATCATATTATTGACAAATTGAGTAACCATCGGGTCGTTAAATCTGGGATCCGGTGAAATAACTCTTGGTTTCGGTTTTCTTTTCCTCATGACTTGGTTAATCGTTTAATCGGCTAAACTTTTAGTGTCCGGTTACTTCTTGGGCCTTTTGGCACCGTAACGCGAACGGCTTTGCTTTCTGTCATTTACACCGGCGGTATCCAGCGCACCACGCACAATGGTGTAACGTACACCGGGCAAATCTTTTACCCTGCCACCGCGAACCAGCACAATGCTGTGTTCCTGCAGGTTATGTCCTTCACCCGGAATGTAGCAGATCACCTCATTACCCGTTGTAAGCCTTACTTTAGCCACCTTTCTGAGGGCTGAATTTGGCTTCTTGGGCGACGTGGTATACACCCTGGTACATACACCCCTGCGCTGAGGGCAGGCATTTAATGCACGGGTTTTACTCTTTTCCTCAATTTTTTTACGCCCTTTGCGTACTAACTGATTAATTGTCGGCATAAACGATCTTTCCTGTTTTACACGATGTTAAACAATTGAATAACAATCCATTAAGTCTTGCTTTATCCAATTGCGCACGCAAAGATAGGAGTATTGTTTTGATTCACAAAGCATAGGCTCTCACAAAATGAGAAAAAAGTGAAAGTTTTTTTGCGGGATTTCAATTTCCATCCAAGCTACGGAGCAATGCATTGAGTGGAAAAGCTGGGGTTTATTCTTTTTGATCACACTTTGTGGGTTCACTTCGTTCACTTTGGCTTATTCAGCCTTATGGCCTGAGGGGCTCTGAAAAAGCATTGCCAAAAGGGATTTATACGTATCAACCGACATCAGGATGGGGATGTGGCTTCTACCCGGGACTAACGGAACGACAACTTTACAAAATCACAAAGAGGTATATAAAAAAATATAGCTCATTTCCCCTCAACCTAAACATAAGGTAGTATCCATTGCCAGAGTGAGCCGTACATCCGGTGAAGCGCGAATAATATCGGCGATTACAGGCTGAAAAATCTATCTTTGCGACAATACGGTAAAAAATAGAAGGATGTATCCATATCTGAAGAGGATACTGCTGACATCGGTGTTGCTGGCCATGTATCTGGCCGGTGAAGCGCAGCAGAGTGCACGGGAGCAATACATAGAAACATTCAGGGAAATAGCAGTAAGGGAGATGCACCGGACGGGCATTCCGGCCAGTATCAAGCTTGCACAGGGCATATTGGAATCCGGTGACGGCCGCAGTGATCTGGCCACTGATGCCAATAATCATTTTGGTATCAAATGCGGTGGTAACTGGACGGGAGAGACTTTTTTCAAGGAGGACGACGATTACGTTGACGGGAGGCTTATCAAATCATGCTTCCGGGTTTTTGCCAATGCGGAGGAGTCCTATATAGCACATTCTGAATTTCTGCTTGACCCGACCAAGGATTTCAGGTACGGTCCGTTGTTTCAATTGAGGCAGGATGACTACCGGGCCTGGGCGCGGGGTTTAAGAACAGCGGGCTATGCCACTAATCCTCAGTATGACAGGATATTGATTCGCATCATTGAGGAAAACGGGTTGTATCGCTATGACAAGATGACACTGGCAGACCTCCCTCCTTCTGCTCCACCTATTGTTGGAGAGCCTGCGCAGCCAAAACCGGCTGATACGAAGGTCAGCATTAAAGATGCCACGGTTACTGCCGGTACTTATCAGCAATTCACACCGGGCAGCCAGGTACAGATCAACCGTTTGCCTGCGGTAATTGCCCGTAGTGGCGATACACCGCTGAGCATAAGTGGCAGGTATCGCCCCTCTGCCCGGCGCATTGCGCGATGGAACGAGTGTCAGCGGGAAAATGAAGTTTTTGTGGAAGGACAGCCCGTGTTTTTAAAAAATAAGCGCCGCAGGTATACCGGCGATCAGGACTTTCACATGGTAACCGAAGGGCAGACCATGTATGAGATCAGTCAGATATATGGCATCAGGCTTGATGAGCTGTATTCAAAAAACAGGATGATCATGGGCCGGCAACCGGCCCCGGGTGCGCTGATTGCGCTCAAAAGGCGGGTTGACTACACGCCGGAGCTGATTCCAATGCGCCCATGGAGCCGGGAGGAATTGGGCCTGGAACCGGTGAGACCCGTTCAGCCGGTGCAGGAACCGGCAAGGCAGCCCCAACAGCAGCCGGAGACAAGGCAACCACAAGCTCCCATACAGCAGGAAACCACATTAATACCTGAACCTGAGGCAGCCCCACAGACATCTGTTCACCGGGTAGCAGCAGGTGAAACATTGTTCAGTATAGCACGCAGTTATCAGATGACCGTACAGCAACTCATGGAAATGAACGGCCTGAGCGATGCGAACATTCGCATAGGACAAGAACTCCGCGTACTCAAAAGAGACCATTGATGATGACCACACAAATACACGGTAAAAATTTTAAGCTGATTATAGATGAGGCCAGTATCAGACAGCGCATTGCACACATGGCAGAAGAGATTGCCGCACAGTATGAGGGCAAAACACCTTTGTTCACCTGCGTTTTGAGTGGTGCTTTTGTGTTTATGGCAGACCTGATCAGGGCGTATGGAAACACCTGTGAAACAGCCTTTATCAAGGCTACTTCTTATCAAGGAATGGAGA
>JBJHCA010000002.1:9685-80631 GCA_050485785.1 Saprospiraceae bacterium
GGTAGTGATAAGGCCTACGGCAGACTACTCATTCAAAGGCAGACACGTTATTTTAGTGGAAGATATCGTGGATACCGGTTTAACTTTACAAGCGCTGAGGGAATACTTTACAGCAAAGGAAGTAGCATCAGTGACTGTGGCTTCTTTACTGGTGAAGCCGGATGCCCACAAGGTAAGTACTTGCGTTGAGTTTGAAGGATTTCGAATTGATCCCTTGTTTGTGGTGGGATACGGTCTGGATTATGATAGTCAGGGAAGACAACTCAGCAGCATCTACCAATTACATGAATAACTTCAAATGATGTATTGGGGGCTTCGTTTCCCTGAAAACAGGATTGTCCGTCACAGTTAAACCATGTCCATTGAAAAAAATAACATCCATACTGAGTACTGACAGGGATAGTGGAACCATTCTGATCAGATTGGTGGTAGGGATAGTTTTTGTTTCAGAGGGTCTGCAGAAATTCATTTACCCAGCAATGCGGGGAGCAGGTCGGTTTGAGCGGATTGGAATACCCTATCCCGAATTCAACGGGTATTTTGTAGGTGGCATGGAAGTTGTTTGCGGTATATTGGTTTTGGCCGGATTAATGACAAGGGTGGCCAGTATTCCTTTGATAGCCATTATGCTGACTGCACTGTTCACCACCAAGTTGCCTATTTTACTGGGCAGCGAGTTTTGGGGATTAAGTTTACGAAGTCTTGAGACCTACGGATTTTTCAGTGCATTACACGAATCCAGAAATGATCTGGCCATGCTAGCCGGAAGTTTGTTTCTGTTTCTGAAGGGAGGAGGGCGGTGGTCCATGGATTTGAAAATGTACAAGCGCTTTGCAGATTAGCTAAACTGAAAAGCGCCTGAGCAGCAATTCTATGAACCATAGGGCAAGGTGTACCTGAAGCCGGCATAAGCCCGTATGCCCATAACCGGCCCCCAAAGCATGGAGGCATCAAAATAAGGGCCCCATGGGTCTTCGTGGCCTATAATTGGGTGCTTCATGGTATAGTTGGTAAGATTTTCACCACCCACGTAAAACTCCCATTTACTGACTCTGTAGGTGGCCTGTGCATTGAGCTGCAAATAGGCAGGCACATCACCTAAATGGTCCGGCCGGAGGTTTTCAGGCACACCATGCAGATGAGGAATTCGCTGTTTACCCGTAAACTGAAATGTAGTATTGAATGCCCAGTTTTGTTGTGGTGTTTCATAATCGAATGAAACCAAGGCTTTATGCGGAGCGTGAAGAGGCGGAACATGCGTGCCACTCAGCTGATCTGTACGCACATACTCGTAACGGTAGCCAAGTTTGCTTTCAAACCCGCTAAACCATTCATGGATATGGGTAAAAACCAGACTGTGAGATATGGACTGACCCTGCAATGGGTAGAAATACACTGCGCCGGGATTGATATCAAGATCTGTGATCATGCGATCCTGAAACCAGGTGTGGTAGTAATCAGCAGACAAACTACCATGACGGCGATTCAATGAATAATTCCAGGTTACATTACCACCTGCATTCCAGGATGATTCCAGAAATGGATCTGTGTCAAACAAAAGCACTCTGCTGCTGGCCAGTAATGCGATATTATCGGCAATAACATTCGATGTCCGGTAACCCTTGCCTGCAGATGCCCTGACAATGAAATGCTCATTCAGATTGACACTGGCAAAAAATCGGGGCACAAACAGCCATCCAAACAGGGAATGATAGTCTGCCCTGAGGCCTGCAGTAATGGCCAGGCACTGAATACCCCAACTGTCGGGACTCAATTCCCGTTCGCGTTTAAATTCGTATTCAGTATACAATCCCGGCACCTGCTCCTGTTTACTGAGATCCGTATCGTCGAGGTACTCTTCAGTTTTTCGATAGTCGAAAGTCAGGCCGGACTTCCAGGAATCACCGTCTGTAAGACCGTGCATAAGCCACATGCTGTTCAGGTAAGCGCTTTGTTGCATGCCGCGGTAGTGGTAGTTTCCAATACGGCTATCCATTCGGTATCGGTTTACATGTCCCCATGCAGATAAGCGATGAGCCGGGTTGGCAAAATCCTTGTAGCCCAGTCTACCGGAAAGCTCGAACCATTCCGAGGTTTTGTCAAACACATAACGGGGATAAGAAGTAATAAGAGTGGAAATCTGGCCGCCCTGGTGATTATCCCATAGAGCATGTGCATTAAGCTGTGCATGCCATGAATCGGAGTCGTGTTCAACTCTGGCCATGAATGTACCCATTTGCTTCAAGGGCGTGTCCATAAAACCGTTTCCGAGATGATCGTATTCGATACGGTTCACATTGGCATGAGTGAGTAATGCAACAACTGTATTATCTCCGATGGGGTGTGAAACGATGGCATTACCCTCGAACCGACCTTTAGTGCTGGCAAAGCCATTGAGGAAAAGTCTGTCGGACTGAAGGGGTTTAATCAATTCGGTATTGATAAATCCGCTCATGGCTTGGCGGCCTTGAACAACACCGGCCGCCCCTTTACTGATATGAATTTCACTGATCCAGGGTCCGGGGATAAACTCGAGAGCGTAGGCGTAGGGCAAACCATCCAGCGTTGGACGGCCTTCAAGCATCATTTGAGCATACAGCCCCTGCAGCCCAAGCATTCTGACCTCCTTGGATCCGCTGACTGCGTCCTGGGATGATACATCGACACCCACATTAGTTTCGAAGCTTTCTGCCAGGTTGCAACAGGCAGCTTTTTTGAGTTCGGAAGTACCGATGATCTCAATATTTCTGGTTTGCACAGTTGAAAACCGCTGGCCAAAGTTCCTGGCAGCTACGTCAATGGTTACCAGGTCGTAGATTCCGGTAACTGTAATGTCCAGGGTTTGATTATCAGGATGGATTTCTATCAGAACCGGCCTGTAGCCCACGTAGGTAATTTCGATACTGGCTACGGTATCTCTGGACGGGAGCTCGAACATGCCTTTTTCATCGCACAGCACGTAAAAGTTATCATCGGCCCATCTTACCACAGCGCCTTCGAGCAGATCCCCCAGGTCATTGGAAACTGTGCCGGTTATATGCTGGCTACTTAAATAGCACGCCAGGCTCGTAAAACAAAGAGTTATAAAAAATTTAAACATCTCAGGTCATTTTTCGGGATCAAAAAGAATTGTCTACATCAGCATTATGCTGACCTAGCAAAGCCATTGTCCGAGAAAAGACCGGGAATGAAGGGAGGGATTATGAGCGTATCGCAGCCCGTCTGGAATGTAGGATAAACCAGCGTCAGAGCATTCTGAAATACCCGATATCAGCAAAGGATTAATATCAGCATTAAAATGTCTGGTTTGCTGAGTTTCATCTGCATTGACAAAAGGTATGGAAGAGGATTCAAAGTCAGCTTTAAGCCAGGACAAGTCGATAATCAGGCAATCATCGTTACATTCCGGTGAGTTCTCAGAACAGGAAGAAGCCTGAGCACAGCAAGATTTTTCGCTACTGCAGGAAACTTGCTGGGCATTTTCAAGCTCAAAAGGGCAATTCTTATCAGGAATGTGAAAAGACCATGCAGTTTGATCAAGACAAAGGCAAGTAAGCTTGACCATGGCAAATCCCGACTGCCCGAACATCACCAGGAAGGCGAGCAACAAGGATACAAAATATCTGGCCTGAACGGACATGAGTTAAAAAGTTGACGCAAATATAAGCATAATCAGATGTTTAACTGCTGTAAGCTGTTAAAGTTTTAATAAAAATCCTTTGTCCGGGCAGGTTTTCATCACTCCCTGGAAGTTCCTGTTTTTCCATTATGGTATTGAGGTTCAGGAAATGGATGGTGGCTGGAATTCAATGGTTGGTTTGCCTGAGCTGAGCCGGGCTTACTATCTGCCCAGCGAGTTGAGGAACCTGTGATAGGCGGCGGCGTTCTGCAGATGGCCACTGAGTGACCGGGAAAAGACATGCTGTCCGCTGAAGTCGGGTTTGGCGCAGAAAAACATATAATCGTGTTGTTCAGCATTCAACACAGCATCTATGGCACGAATAGACGGCATGTAAATGGGTCCGGGCGGGAGTCCGCTGTTTCGATAAGTATTGTAAGGAGAATCAATTTCAAGGTGTCTCCTCAACACACGGGTTATGGTGAAATCACCCCAGGCAAACACCACAGTAGGGTCGGCTTCCAGATTCCAGCCACGTCTCAAACGGTTCAGGTAAACACCGGCAATGGTTGGCATTTCGGGGCCGTGATTGGTTTCAGCTTGCACAATGGATGCAATGATATAAACCTCTTCCGGGGTATAACCGATCAATTCAGCCCGGATTCGTCGGTCGCCGTCCCAAAATCTGTCATTTTCAAGCATCATTCTTCTGATCACGGCCTCAGGCGAAGAATTCCAGTGCATGAAATAAGTATTGGGAATAAAAACACACATCATCCGTTCAGCAGGTTGGTTGACCAGCTCCAGGCTTTCCTCTGAGATCATATAGAGGTAGAAAGATGCTGAGTCTTGCTCAAATGTCTCCCCCAATAATGATGCAACATCCATGAGCGTGCGCTTATTGTGCAGAACAAGGCGAACCGGTTCCTGATTGCCGGATCTCAATCGCCGGATAATTTCAAGATTGTTCTCACCCGGATGAACCAGGTATTTTCCCGGCATAACACGTGTATATTTCATGTGGCCTGCAAGCCAACTGAAGGACTGAATATCATGAAGCACTTCATCCTCATACAGTATCCGGATAAGGTCATCCATACTACTTTCGGTGGGGATAAAGAGCTCATAAGTTTCATCCACGGCGGAGTTTGGATGGTAGATTCGTTGATAGAAATCCCAGGCAAACCACGCACCGACAATTAAACAGGCTACAAGTAACCAAAGAATAAAGAAAATGAACCTATGCATAGCGAAATAACGAAAATGGAACAGGGTAAAACATCAGACGCGATCAGTATTGCTCCTTGCTGTTTGGAAAGTCTTTTGACCTCACATCTTTAATGTAATGTTGGACAGCGTTTTGCATATCATCAAACAGGTTGAGATATCGTCTCAGAAATCTGGGTTTGAAATCTTTGGTAATGCCAAACAAATCGTGGGAAACCAGAACCTGACCGTCCGTATCGCTTCCGGCACCGATGCCGATGGTGGGAATAACCAGTTCCTGCGACACCCGGGCTGCGAGCCGGGCCGGAATTTTTTCCAGCACCAGGCTGAAGCAACCCAGCTCTTCCAGCAAATGAGCGTCCTTTAGCAAGCGCTCCGCTTCAGCTTCTTCCCTGGCTCTGACCGTGTAGGTACCAAATTTATAAATACTTTGCGGTGTAAGCCCCAGATGTCCCATTACCGGCACTCCTGCCGACAGGATGCGTTTTACCGATTCTGCGATTTCTTCGCCACCTTCCAGTTTTACGGCATGGGCACCGGATTCCTTCATAATACGAATAGCAGATTCCAGCGCTAGCCTTGAATTACCCTGATAGGCACCAAAGGGAAGATCAACCACCACCAGGGCTTTTTGAACACCACGCACCACGGATTGAGCGTGGTATATCATTTGATCCAGGGTGATGGGCAAGGTGGTTTCGTGACCGGCCATCACATTTGACGCCGAGTCTCCAACAAGGATCACATCGATTCCGGCAGCATCCAGGATTCTGGCCATGGAATAGTCATACCCGGTGAGCATGGCTATTTTTTCACCCTGCTGTTTCATGCTTTGCAACACGTGGGTGGTAATTCGTTTAACAGAAGCGTGTACAGACATATCAGGACTGTTATATAAGGGCTGTAAAGGTAGATTTTTTTCACGGGTCGAGGGCCTCACCCAACAATATGAGGATGGTACGGTAAATTAATAATACTTTTGCAGCCGTTTGGAGAAGTAATACCTTATGACTGATAAGAACAGACTTCGCCTGGGAGTGGTTGGTGCCGGGCATTTAGGAAAGATACATTTAAAGTGTGTAGAGGCATCGGAAAAGATTGAACTTGCAGGATTTTATGAACTCAATCCACTTGTTCGAGAAGATGTTGGCCGGCATTTCCGGGCATTTGACAGTCTGGATGAATTAATGGCGGTTTGTGACCTGATCGCAGTAGTTACGCCTACACCGACCCATTACCAGATAGCCAGGCAGGCATTGGAAGCGGGCAAACACGTGTTTATCGAAAAACCGATAACATTTTTACCTGATGAAGCCAGAATGTTGTGGGAGTTGTCTGAAAAAACAGGACTTAAGGTTCAGGTAGGGCATGTGGAAAGGTTTAACCCTGCCCTGCTGGCTGTGAAGCATATCGACTTACAACCCAGGTTTATTGAGGGGCATCGCCTTGCCCATTTTAATCCTCGGGGTACTGATGTGAGTGTTGTGCTTGATCTGATGATCCATGATCTGGATCTGGTGTTGTCCATGGTGGATGAAACCGTGTCCGACATTAAAGCTAGCGGTGTTTGCGTAGTAAGTGACACCCATGACATCTGCAATGCCCGTATACAATTTGCCAATGGTACGGTGGCCAATTTAACTGCCAGTCGCCTGTCATTGAAGCAGATGAGGAAGCTTAGACTTTTCCAGGAAAATGCTTACATCAGCATTGATTTCCTGAAAAAAGAAGCACAGATAGTTGAGTTACTTGAAACTGAGCAGGAAACGAACGGAGGTTCTGTGGTTTTTCCGTTGGAAAGTGCTGATCCGCCAAGATGGGTCAAGCTCAGTTCACCGGTCACTCCTGAAGTAAACCCCATACAGGCCGAACTCGAGTCATTTTGTTCATGTATTTCTGAAGATAAATTGCCTGCTGTAGGAATACAACAAGGGTATGAAGCGTTATTACTTGCAACCAAAATTATTGAGGCTATAGATCACAATTAATACACTATGCTTTTTGCCGCCAGGCTGTCTGCCATTATCCTGATTACCACCATTTTATCAGCATGCAGTGAAGGTCCCGATGTACCTTCCTATATAAAAGTACAGCATTTTGACTTTACCGTCACCAACGCTGCTCAAGGCAGTGCATCTAACCGCATTACGGATGTATGGGTGTATACGCAGTCTGATTTGGTTGGAGGATATGAGTTGCCTGCTCAGTTTCCGATACTTGAAGATGGGGAAACCGTTTTATATCTGGCAGCAGGCATATTACAAAATGGTATGCAATCAACCCGGGCCACTTATCCCTTTTACACCTGGGATACAATGGTGGTTGACCTGCACGCGGGACATGTAATTACACTGGAACCCAAAGCCACTTACCGTCACAACGTTCAGTTCAGGTTTGTTGAAGACTTTGAGGGCAATCACATTTTCAGTGAGGATCTGGATGTCAACCCCGATACCAGGATACTGATCACCACAGATGATGTATATGAAGGCAACAGATCAGGCATGGTACACTTGACGCAGGAAAACGACAATATTTACTTTGAAGCCGGATCGGTCATCAAGTTTAATGATCTGCCCATCAATACCACACCTGTATATCTGGAGCTGAATTACAAAAACGACGTTGAACTAAGGGTTGGGTTTATCCATTATGAGGACATCATTGTAACCAGAATGTTTAAAGTAACTCTGCTTCCCCGCAGTGAGTGGAACAAGGTTTACATCAGTCTTGAAGATGAGCTGACGGCTTTGGGTCCGGGTCAGGTGCAAATTGCCTTTGCAGCTCTTTTGCCCGACACGGTATCCGAAGGCAGAATATGGCTGGACAATATTAAGTTGCTTCACTGGTAGGAAAGTGTATGAAGCCGCATAAAAAGAGGGGTTATAACACATTTTTGCTGCTCGATTACATCACGGCAGTAATAGCCTGGGCGGTTTTCTTTTTTTACCGCAAGCTGGTCATAGAACAGGTTGAGTTTGGCACTTTCTTTTTTACGGACGAGGCATTCATCAAAGGCATCATACTGATCCCGCTGGGCTGGATGCTGCTGCATATCATGGCCGACACTTACGGGGACATTTACAAGACTTCGCGTTTATCAACCCTGGTTAAAACACTGCTGGTATCGATTCTGGGCGCTATTGTTTTGTTTTTCGCCTTGATACTGGACGACATTATACTCCACTACACATCCTATTATCATTCCTTCGTAGCATTGTTCGGTATTCATTTTCTGCTGTTCAGTACGGTGCGAATGATATTCCTTACCCGGGCCTCACGCAGGCTAAAAAGCGGTAAGGTGAAGTTTAACACCTTGTTGATTGGAAGCAACCAAAATGCACTTGACCTTTACGAGGACATTACACAGCGGGAAAAGTCATTGGGTTACCATTTCACAGGTTACATTCAGGTAAACGGCAATTACGGCAATGGAATCACAGGCACTCTGGACAAGCTGGGAGGAGTTGAAGATATTGGAAGTCTTATAGAGGAGTACCGAATTGAGGAAGTTATTATTGCTATTGAAACCTCAGAACACAATCGTTTACAGGAAATACTGAACATTCTGTACGATTACCCCGTGGTCATCAAGATCATCCCCGACATGTACGATATTTTGCTTGGAAGTGTAAAAATGAATCACGTTTACGGTGCGGTTCTGATTGAGGTTTATCAGCAATTGATGCCAACCTGGCAACAAATCATCAAGCGCTTTATCGATGTTGCCATTTCCCTGATACTTCTTGTCCTGCTTTCTCCCCTGATGCTGTATATCATGATCCGGGTCAAACTATCATCCCGCGGGCCCATATTCTACACGCAGGAAAGAGTCGGCAAAAACGGGACAACCTTCCGCATCATCAAATTCAGATCGATGTACCGGGATGCAGAGACAAACGGGCCTCAGTTGTCATCAGACCACGATGACCGCTGTACACCCTGGGGAAAAACCATGCGTAAATGGCGGCTTGACGAGTTGCCGCAATTCTGGAACGTCATCCGCGGGGACATGTCCCTGGTAGGTCCCCGGCCCGAGCGCCAGTATTACATAGAAAAAATAGTACAACGTGCACCGCATTACAAGCACTTGTTAAAAACCCGGCCCGGCATTACCAGCTGGGGGCAGGTTAAATACGGCTATGCCAGCAATGTGGAGGAAATGCTCCAAAGGCTCAAATTCGACATTCTGTACATTGAAAATATGAGCCTGGCTTTGGATTTTAAAATCCTGTTTTACACGGCACTGGTCCTGTTGCAAGGGAAGGGAAAATAGCTTCGCTCACTAAGCCTTCAGAAAGAGTGTATCTTCTTCACCATTGGATTAATTTCTGCTTTTGAGCGAAGTTGAGACGGATAAGTATTTTTTTTTGTGACTCTTTGTTGGGTGGCTCCACCACCGGTATAGTTTCAGCTTTCCGGCCAATTTACATTAACATTACCGATGTGGCAGCACTTGCCTTTAACTTGATCTATATCATATATTCAGCTCGCCGTGGTCATGGCAAAATGAATTGACAGTCACTAACTTGGGGAGAAAAAATGGATGCTACTCATTTACATCTGGTGATTACACATTTGCCGGTATATGGTACCATTTTCGGTATACTGGTGCTGGCCTATGCATTATGGACAAAAAGCAGGCATACTGCTTTGGCATCGTACTTCATTTTTCTGGCTTCGTGTGCAGGTGCGTTTGCAGCGTATTATACCGGTGAAGGTGCTGAACACAGGGTTGAGAAAATAGCCGGGATTTCGAAAGATGCCATTGAACGTCATGAGCATTTTGCCATCTACCCTTTAATCTCTTTTATTGTTTTGGCTGTATTGTCATTGACCGGAATCATACTTTTACGTAGGCAAACATCCAAACCGGGGTTGTTTAACTATGTAATTGTATTGGCTGCTCTGATCAGTTTTGGTCTTGTATCACGCACTGCGGCACTGGGTGGAGAGATCCGTCATACGGAAATTAAAGAACAGCCGATACAGCCTTCTACTCCGGCTAAAAAAACTAGAAAATCCGACGACGACTAAACCATGGATTGAACACAGGTGTACCGATCAGGGCATAACCCTTAGTTCGTGCAATCCCCCTTTCTGAGAATTGACGCTGATTCTGGCATTCTGCAGGTTGCCACGAACAATCCAACGCACCGATACAGTGCCCATACCGGGTATATTGGGCACCAGTAAATGCTCAGGTTCAAACACTTGTTCAGTGCCCAGCCCAAAGTCCTTATTCTCCAGTATCATTCCACTCACCACCTGTACTCCTTCGAGACTTATCAAGTTGGGCGGATTGATCCTGTTTTTAACATCGTGGCTGGAGTGAGTAGGTATCATGCGTGTATTGGCTACGGTAACAGTTATCTGATACAGGCCATCGGGTAAACTATTCACTTCAGGCTGCCTGATTTCCAGTTTCGGGGTATGAAAGGCATGGAACAAGGTAAAGGCCATATTGCGATGTGCTTCTTCCTCCAGAAGAAAGCCTGGCGTATTGCGGAAATAGTTCTTCTTGGGTCCACCAATCTCAATGGGGCCAAACTGAGGGTGGTCAAATGGTTCCCAGGGCACGTAGGCATCGCCAAACAACAAGAGTTTATCGAACTCATAAAATTGCTCGTCCATCCAGGGGCTTGTGCGCTCAGTATTGTGAAACAGAAGGTATGAGGTCATTAACTCATTGACAAAAGTGAACACCCCACGTGCGCCGTGAAAAAAATCGACATCGCCGCCAAACACGGTATACAGGTCCTTATAGGCAGTAAGATATCTGTATCCGGGAATCAGTTTTTCTCCGGTTTGTCCAATTAAATCATATACGGCGATATCGTTGCGATCGTAGCTTGACAAGTCTTCTTCTGCTCCCGGGCCACGAAGAAACATACCTCCGTAATTATGGTAGCTTTGGGCCCCGGCTATATTAGGCCGTTTCATGACAAAATCGGCTACGGCCTGGTTTTCGGGTGTGCTTAATGGATACTTATACGCCCCGCGCTGTACATAATCCGGTTGCCAGCCCCAGGCCCAATCGCGATTGGGATCGTAATAACCCACGCCGTCTTCATTAACACGGCCATCGCCATCGCGGTCAATGCCTTCAAATCCCAGCATTTCATACTGCCCGGGTTCCCCGGGTTTTGCCGGGATCATGCGGTTGGGGTGATTAGGATCAATAATCCACCTCCCATCGGGGTTTTTACGGCGCATCATGGTAATGTGTCCATCGCCGTTCAGATCATCAAATCCGTCTTCGTTCACTTCCCAGTCACCGTCTGTATCAACTGGAATAAGGCCGGTTCGCGGTGTACTCATGTTGGTAGGTTCCTTGAAAAAAAACTCGCGCCCATCGGGATTAATAGTGGGCAGGATATAGAAAGTTTTCTCCTTCAGCATTTCCGTGATGTAATCAACCTTGCCAAAGTTCTCGGCCAGGTACCATGCAGTGTACATGCTTATCTCGGTTCCCTGCAATTCATTGGCATGCAGGTTGGCCTGGATGTAGAATGCCGGCTTGTGCAGATGGTCCCCTGTTGAAAAATCTGTCAGTGTCAGTGCCGGAATATCATTGCCGAGATATGACTGACCTATAATTTCAAATCTGACCAATTCAGGATGAGCGGATGCCATACGGCTGCAGTAATCCAGAATTTCTCCGAGGTCGTAATACCTGTTCCAGCTCATGACCACTTTAGGGTTGTGCGGAGTTCCCACTGCACGGCGGGCTGTATGTTCAAGCTGAGCCAGGGCAGGTTTGATATCTGAAACAAGGGCAATCAGAATGAGGAATACTGATGTGAATACCATTCGCATAGCCGATCAATTTAAGTGGAGGGTAACAGAAGAAATTCCAATCATTGGGCTGGCAGCTTCCAGAATAATCTGGCCCTGCCCGCGTACCAGCCAGCTAAAGTCAATGGCTTCACCGGGCTGCAATGCACCGTGAAATGTGCGGTCAATTCCCAGCAACATCTCCTGCCCTTCTGCCAGCAATACTCTGTTCCGGATTTGCCTTACCCACCGCGTCCGGTCACCGAGCTGGGTATGCGTTGGCAGATACCCGGTATTCACTACCCTGCCGGTTATCCGATACACCTGATTTTCCAGTTTTTCCGTCCTGACGGCCTGAAACTCCAGTTTGGGCCAATAGGAAGACAAGTTTACGAGGAAGGCCAGATGTTCCTGTACGGGCAATTCAAGGTATTCTGCCGGTGGGTTATACCGCACCCAGGGTTTGAACCCTCCAACTTCAGCCCTCATACCGGGAAAGTCGGGATGTTCTATGGGAGTCCAGTCAACAAAATAATCGTGGATCCCTACACTTTCAGCCCAGGCGATATACCTGTGGTCATAATTATCCTCACTTTCCCGGCTTTTTCTGTTTCCGGTTTTTTCGGTCTGCTCAGCAGTGGTATCCTGTATTGTGGTAGTTTCAGGTGCAACCCAGCCGGGTGTGGCGAAGCTGAAACGCCCATAGTGAAAATAGGCCCAATTGGTGAATGATCCGCCTGTAGGGGGCATTTGCGGTGCATTCTTCATAGATGTAACCGCCCCATACAGGCTGCTCATGATGTCTGCAACTCCAGCATCCTTTTCCAGTGGCCCGGATATAATTCGCTGTCTGACTTTGGCCGCGTCAAACTTTACCGGATGATTCAGGGTATTCTCCATGCCCAGGGTAAATACGGCATAGATATTCCATTTGTCGAAGAGGAAATCGGCCAGAGCTCTGGATTCGGGCTCAGACATGGCAAAATGCCCTGTTCCCGGTGCGAAGGCCTCATAACCAAAGGCAAAGTTTCTATTGATCTCTACGCCACCGGGGCCATCTTCATTAAATTGTCCATCTTTATCATTATCGATGCCTTCGGATATCAGGCGATATATTTCCGTACCCGGTTTTCTTTGACTGAGGGGAACCATAAGCCTGGGGTCTTTTTCATCTACAGTCATATTTCCGGTGGGGTCAGCAACTCTCACCAAAGTAATCAAACCGTCGTCATTCAGGTCTTCAAAAGGATCTTCACTTACACGGCCATCGCGGTCGATATCCATTTCGCGGGCATTACCTCTGCGTTCAAATGCCGGTGAGCCATGAATCTGCCGGTAAGCATCGGGATTAACCAGCGGGATAATGTAAAATGCCATATTGTGGAGCAATGCCTTTACCGAGTCAGGGCCATTGAGCAACTGATCAGCCATCATCAGAGCCATGGCGGTACCGGCAGGATGGGTACCATCAAGGCCTGCCACCATTGCTATGCCCGGGATAAACTCATCGCTTTGATTACCGAGTGTGAGCAACCACAATGGCTCATTGCCATAGCTATGGCCTATAGTTTCCAGTGAGACCTGCTGAGGATGGCTATTGGCAAGTTCCTGAAGTTGAAGGCCGATTTGCTCAGGGGTGAGATAAACATGCTGTGCATGCGATAACCACGAGCCGAGTAAAAAGCCCAGGAGGGGAAAGAGTTTATTCATAAAATCAGGTTGTAACCGCCAAAGCTAGCAAAACTTTGAAATTTAGCGATCATGGATGATCGGGTTACTGTAGCACGGAGTGCTACCCACAAAAAGATATCCCAAATAAAAACGGGTACCGACTTTAAAAAGCCAATACCCGTTATGATTACTGATCACATTTTGTTGTGCGGGACAAGTCACCCGGCGAACCGGTTACTGTATCCTGACCAGTGTAGTTCTGAATACTGCCTCTCCAGAGCGGATTTCCAGGAAGTATGAACCTGCGGGCAGAGAGGAAAGCTCAAGTCTGTAAGTACCTGCGGCCGCCTGTTGATCATCGAGCTGGGTCAAGGACAATGTTCGTCCCATAAGGTCGATTACGCGAAATTCGGCATCCGAACCGGGAAGCTGATTCCATGTGATGTCGACAAACTGCTCAAACGGGTTGGGATAAACCACCACGTCGGTGAGCGTGATATCGCGGATGTTAACACAGAGTTCAACTACGATTTCGCCCTGCGCTTCAGCAGAACAGCCATTGGCATCGGTATACGTGTAGATGATGGTGTAAGTGCCGGGATCCAGATCAGTGGGGTCGAAGGTATTATCCGTAACGCCCGGACCTGACCATTCGCCACCTTCAGGAGAGCCGCCGGTAAGTGTAACAGGGCCATTTTCAATACAAACGGTATCCACCGCCAATGTGAGGCTAACTTCAGGAAGCGGATTCACCGTAATGGTAATTTCAGCCTCAGAAGAGCATCCGTTTGAAGTACCTACCACGGTAAAGGTTGTGGTTTCGGTGATAACAAAGGGTTCACCATCTGTAACGCCGTGCGACCACTCATAAGAATCGGCACCGCTTCCGGTAAGGGTAACCATATTGCCAGAGCAAACCTCAGTGGCAGACGCACCTGCAGTTACATCGGGATATTCATTGACTGTAATGGTAATTTGCTGTTCAGCAGTACAGCCGTCGGCATTGGTAGCTGTAACGGTGTAAGTAGCGGTTTCGTCGGGAGCAAATGTTACCCCGTTTTCCACGTCATGCGACCATGAGAAGACCAGGTCAGTGCCTGTTGCCGTGAGTGTAACACTGTCACCTATACAAAGGCTTGTATTGGTGGCAGATACTTCAAACTCAGGCAGGGCCGAAACGGATATATCCACCGTATCGCTGGCCATACAGCCGAAGGCACTGGTGACAGCCAGGGCATATGTACCCGTTTCTTCCACAAGGATGGACTGATCCAGTGAAAAGTCGATCCCGGAGGCTGTAGTGATGGTCCATAGGTAGTCATCATAACCTTCGGGGCCTTCGAGGATCAGAGAGTCGCTTTCACAGATAGTCATATCGCTGCCCAGGTCGACATCGGGTGCCGGTTCCACTACTGCGGTAACGGGTACTCTGTCTCCGGTACAACCGGCAGAAATCAACCAATTGTAGTAGTAATAATAGTAACCCGGGCTAAATGTATTGCCTGTTATGGCCATTAAACCGGGAATTTCATAAGGATACACTGCCCCGCTGCTGTTTCGGATCAGCCCTGTAGTGGAGGTTGATGTGTTACCACCAATCCAGTATTCGCCGGGTTCAAGAGTCAGGTTAACATTAACCACAACCGGGGAGTTTCCATCACCGGTAACCGAATAGACCTGGTTAAAAATAGTTACATCATTATCATCAGTACGCACTTCAAGATCAATGAGTCCTGTACCGGATGGAAACATAGTAACCTGTTCAATAGTCATGGTTTGATAAACCTCGAAAATCATGGACTGTGCAGACAGGCTGGTAAAGCTGGATGCAGCACCAATAGTTGGGTCAAGAGGACCTACATTAAATGATCCCGCCCCGGAAGAAGCTTCAACATAGTATGTAGTAGTACTAGTCAATTCCGGCGTTACCAGGGTATCACTCTGGCTAATCAGATTGCCTCCCTCCGGAGCATCATACCAGTTAAAATTGGCTTCAGCATCGCTGGAAAAGGCAAACAGCATGGTAGATTCACCTGAACAGATTGTATCTCCCAATACTGAAATGTCCGGAGGTACGCAGTCTGTCGTAAACTCTACAGGGCCTACCCAAACGGAAGTTCCATCAGCAACACAATCAGCTCTGATATACACATCATAGGATGTATTTTCATCGAGGCCGGTAATGGAATAGGGATTGGTAACACCACTTACTGTTGGAATGCCTGTAGGCGTAAAACCTGCAGTGTCGTATTCAATATCCCATAGCGTAGCTGTGCCTTGTTCGGTCCAGGAAACTACGGCAGAAAATGGTGTAATGCTGTCCACTTCAATATTGGCTACCTGGGGACAAACAGCCTGAGTGGTAAAAGTAACCGGATCAACCCAGTAAGGTTCTGTCCATGGGGATGTACCCAATGCACCACAATCGGCTCTTACATAAACATCGTAGGATGTCAGCTCATCAAGGCCAGAGATCATATATGGGTTGGTGACACCGGTGACCGTAGGAATTCCAGTTGGTTCAAACCCGGTGGGGCCATACTCAATATCCCAGGAGGTTGCACTTCCGTTTTCCGTCCAGGCCACCAGGGCAGTAGTGGATGTTATATCAGAAACAACAATATCAGAAACTTGCGGACAAAGTGAGAGTTCCCGAACATAAACATCATCAATAGCCCAACCATTAAGACTTGAGCTGGATTCGCCGAATACTCTGAATCTGATCTGGAACATTTGGCCGGACATACCGGTCAATACCTCATCAGTTTTATTGAATTCTGTATCGACATTACCATAATCCTGATAATTGATTGAATCGATGGTAATCCAGTTATCGGCTGAAAGCGTCTTGTATTCGACAACCATAAAGTTCGGTGAGCCTGCAGTACTAAATCCATTAAGGAAAAGCACATAATCAAGCAGGATGTCATTGGTTGCCTCTGTTGCATCAAAAATTGGGCTTAACATTGAAAAAGAATAATTGGAAACAGAAGGCGACCAGTTAAAGAATGCATGCGGCACACCGGTTTGAGATGACGGAGGAGGCCATGAATTGCCAAATTGCCAGTTGCTTTGACCGTCAGGGAAGGTCCAGCAGGGCACAGACACTCCGTCGAAACCTTCAAAGAATGGAAGGACATAAGCTTCACATGCCGTAGTAAATGTACCCGGGCCACCCCATTCAGAGAATTCAGTACCGCAATCTACGCGGATGTAAACATCGTATGATGTTTGAGCATCGAGTTCGGATATAGTAAACGGTTGCTCTGTAATTGTAATGGTAGCCACACCGGTGGGTTCAAAACCTGCCGGTCCGTATTCGATTTCCCAGGCAGTACCTGGGCTGTTGTTATCCCAATCGAATACAGCAGAATTAGCCGTTATCGAAGTAAACTCAAACCCTGAAGGAGCCAGACAATCTGCAGGCTCAAACTCAATGGCACCGGGGTCTGGGGTTGTGCTTCTGATTTCGCCGAAAATATCTACCGGCACAATGGCAGTGAGATCTTCACCAATGGCTTTGATATTCTCGTTTTGCGGATACAGATTAGTTTGGGCATTGATGAATACCGGATCAAAATCCACACTTAACGAATCAAATCCCGCGCCTTGCCAATCTTCGAGCGTTTCAAAATCTGTTCCAAAGTAACCTATGTTAGTGTTGCCGGATATTGACTGCATGCTCAGTACATTATTGTTAGAAGTTACCTGAGCTGCAGTACTAGTGATATAAATACAATGTTTTGAACCGGAGTTTCCGTTTTCAATGTGAAAAATATTGTTCTTCAACACCACCGGACCACTTCCAGCAACAGATTGCCAGAAACCTCTTATATTGCTGGTACCAGTTGCTTCGGTATTGGCCAGAGAAATAGAGTTATGGTAAAAATGCAGATGCTCTGTTGCTGCCCCTAACACATAGATACCATACTGCGTACCACTATTGTTGATATTATAAACCAGATTATTGTAAACATACAAAGGGTCTTCCTCGGTAGCAAAAACTCCACTAAAGTAAAATGGATACGCCAGCGAAGTACTGCTGGCAGCCTGTCCTAAAGAGTTATGGATGCGATTATTGTAAATTTCTGTACCCGTCATATTACCACCAACACTGTATATTCCGTAAAATGACCCGGTATTGGTACGGTTAGGACGTGAGATATCATTATCGGCAATTACACTTTGTTGAGTACCTCTAAGTCTGATACCGAATACATGGTAGTCATGCACAATATTATTAGTGATGGTATTATTCAATGAACCTTCACCTGAGGATGCTGCATTGAGAGCAATTCCATAATAACCGCCAATGATGGAATTATTGGTAATTGTCAGGTGACTGGCAGCGGGACCAATAGTTGTAGCAGTGATGTCACTTGAACTGGCAACAATACCTGCAAATCCGGTTCCCGACTGATCTATATTATTCTGGATTACACAATTATGAAGTGTGATATGCTGAGCCATGTCTTTAAGATGAACAACCCAACCGAAGGTTCCGGTACCAGAAGACATAATATGAAGATCTTCAATAATCACATGACTTGAACCAGTAAATCGAAGTGTATATCTGTCAGCACTCACAGAAGGTGCAAAATTGAGGACATTGCCATTACCGTTAACAGTAACTGTATTTGTTTCATTGGTGAGAGGAATATTGAACACTTCAACTTGTTCATAAATTGAATCTGTTTCAACATTAAGAACTACAGGTCCGGCAATTCCACCACAATAGAGATCCTCAAAAAAGTCGGTGAAGGTTGTATAGTCGGGATCTGTACCACCAAGGGTATAAGTTCCGGCAGGAAATGGAGGACACAATGTTGTGAATGTAAGGGGGCCGGCCCAATCAGACAAGTCACCCGGTCCACAATTTGTCTGAATGTAAACATCATAGGTATTTTGAGTAGTAAGACCTGTAATCATAAATGCTGTTGAATCTGAAACCACGGTGGTTCCGGAACCCTGAGTAAAGCCTTCCGGGCCAAATTCAATGTTCCAAGAACCGGCTTCGCTGTTATCGACCCACGAAATCCAGGCATAAGTATCGCTAATCAGGTCAGCGTTCATATCCGAAACAAAGAGACATGTTGGAGGCTGAAACTGGTAGGCCCCCGGGTCAGGATTTTCAGGCCGGATCTCACCGGTAATATCCAAAGGAACAATGGCTGTGAGATCAGCCCCTATTTCTTTGATGGCACCATTTTGCGGTATTACCATCAGCTGTTCGTCCTGGAAAATTGGATTTTCAGTTGTAGACAATGAATCCATCCCTGTTCCCAACCAGTCTTCAAAAGTTTCATACCCTGTGCCAAAGTACCCGATGCCTGTGGTTCCTTCGGTACTGACCATGCTAAGAACATTATTATTGGAATAGAAATCAGCACCGCTGTTGGTAAAATAGATGCAGTATTTGGTGCCACTGTTACCATTAGCTACATGGAATATATTGTTCACCAACTGAACCGGTCCACTGCCGGCTATACTCTGGAAGTATGCCCGGATAGCGCTTGAACCCGTAGCTTCTGTATTGGCTAACGAAATGGTATTATGATAAAAATTGAGGTAAGCGGTGTTAGCGCCCAATACATAAATACCGTATTGTATACCACTGTTGTTGATATTGAATACTGTATTATTGTAAATATTGACCGGTGCCAGTTCATCTCCCACAACTGCATTGAAATACATGGGGTAGGCCAGCGATGTACTGCTGGCTGCCATGCCCCGTGAGTTATGGATCTGATTATTGGAGATATCAGTACCGGACCAATCTCCACCCAATGCATATACACCGTAAAAAGATGCTGTGTTAGTTCGGTTAGGCCGGGTCATTTCATTGGCATTGATCGAGGAGTTGGTTAATGCCCTCACATATAACCCAAAAGAGTTATAGTCTATCACCAGATTGTTTTCAATTAGGTTATCGGCAGAACCTTCACCTGATGAAGGGCCATTGAAAGCTAAGCCATAATGTCCGCCAATGACTTCATTATTGGTAATGGTGATATTGTGACCAGTAAAACCGGCAGAAGTAGCCAGAGTATTACTGTTGGTAACCACAATACCTGCAAATCCGGTACCGGTTTCCGTAATATTGTTTTCAATGGTACAATTGTCAATGGTAATATGTGAAGCTTCATTGGCAATGTGGACTACCCAGCCATAAGTGGTATTACTGGATGATTGGATATGAAGATCCTCCAGCGTAATGTAGCTGGCACCGTCAAACCGTACAGTTGGACGATCTGCAGAAACAGATGGTGAGAAGTCAATGACGTTGCCATTGCCCTGAATGGTGACAGTACTGGAATCTGAAGCTCCGGAGATGGGCGTAAAATAAATTTGCTCTTCAAAGGGTCCGGAATTGGGTTCTACTATAACAGTAAGATGCCCGTTGATTCCACCACATTCAAAATAGTCAATGAGTTCAGTGAAGTTCAGGAAATCGGATGAAGGAGTACCTAAAGTAACGGTGCCACTGATCAGATCACAGAGTGTGGAGAAAGTAAACGGGCCGGCCCAATCGCTGTTGACGCCCATTGCACAGATGGACTGTATATAGAAGTCATAAGAAGTTTGCGATGAGAGTCCTTCGAGTTCTGTAAAGGTTTCAACAGTAACGCCGGCTGTGCCGCTTCCCTGCACAAAACCTTCAGGGCCGTATTCGTAGTTAAATGCCACTGATGGGGAGTTTTCAAACCATGACACGGTAGCAGAAACATCAGTAACATCAGCAGAAAGGCCTCCCGGTGATGCACAAGCGGGAGGTTCAAATTGAATAGCTCCTGCCGAAGGTGTATTTGGGCGCTGGACACCGAAAAAGTCAAAAGGAGCTACATCGTTTAGGTCTGTACCTAAAGTTGCCACCACTCCGGTTTGAGGTTCAAGATTCGAAGTCTCATCAATAAAATCGGGGTCAATGGCTACACTGTTTGAATCGAAACCTGCATCCTGCCAATCTTCCATTGATTGAATAGCAGAGCCGTAAAAGCCAATGTTATTGGTACCTCCCGGGCTTGCCAGGCTGATCACGTTATGATCAGAATACACCTCTGCATTGGCATTACTGATGTAAATACCGGTGTTTACACCTGTATTGCCATTGTTTATATGAAAGATATTGTTTTTTAAATCGATAGGGCCGGCATTGACAGAAAAGAAAAACCCACGTATGGCACTGGTACCTGTAGCACCAGTATGGGCGAGTGACACAGAGTTATGGTAAACATTGACATGTTGTGTGGCTGTACCCAGGAAGTAGATACCATACTGTGTACCGCTATTATTAATATTATAAATCAGGTTGTTATAGATATTTGCAGGAGAGGAAGAAGTGCCAAATGTACCGGTGCTGTATATGGGATAAGCCGCAGAAGTACTGCTGGCAGCAAGGCCCAGGTTGTTATGAACGATGTTGTTGTAAACATCGGTTCCGGCCATACCGCTGTTGAGGTAAATACCATAAAAAGTACCGGTTTGTACACGGTTAGGTCTGGTAATTTCATTTCCATAAAAAACACTGTTTTCCTGTCCCCTGATATAAAGACCATACAAGTGAAAATCGCGAATAACATTATTGGCGATATAGTTATTCTGTGACCAGGGAGCACCGGTTGGCCCGTTTACCACCAATCCATAGTATCCACCAATAATTTCACAGTTAGTCACGGTGAGGTTACTCACGGATAAGCCATTGGTTACTGCACTGGTATTACTGGTACTGGAAGCAAAGGCTGCATATAGAGTACCGGTAGCCGTAGTATTGGCTTCAATAATACAATTGTTGAAAGTAACATGGTTTGTATTATCCAACAAATGAACGGTAAAGCCAAACTCCCCGCTTACAGATCCCAGAGAGAGTATGTGCAAACTGTCGATTATCACATAGCTTGTACCGATCATTTTAAGCGTGGCGCGCTCATTGGTATTGGTTGCGAGATACTGCAAGGTATTTCCATTACCATTGATTGTTACAACAGCGTTCGGGCCTGAGCCCGGAAACTCCTCAAAAGTTATTTGTTCAAAAAACGGGCCTGACCCTGGAGTAACATTGATAACAACATTTCCAGCAACACCACCACAGTTTAGAATTTCGGCCAACTCAGTAAAGTTATCGAAATCAGCACTTGAACCTCCAACAGTATAAGTACCTTCTTCAAGAGGCAAGCACAGGGTAGTAAATGTAAGCGGCCCAATCCAATTGCTGAATCCATCTGCGCCACAATCCTCACGAACCCAAAATTCATATTGTGTCGTCGGATCAAGGTTTTCAGCTTCAAAAGAAGTTTCCATAACCGGTGTACCTGCAGCAATTGGCTCACCGGTGCCTGCAGCCTGTACAACAGCCTCCCAGCTATTGTCAATACTTGGAGAAATCCAGGAAAACACCGCTGATGTTGCGCCTAATTCAGTAATGGAAGGATTAACTGGATCAATGCATGAAGGTATGGAGTCAATAAATACATGCAAAGTCCACGTATTATTTACAACATAAGCATATTGCAAATTACAACCAGCAGGGTTGGTACCAAAAACACGTTTCGCGTCCATAAGAAAGGTAATATTTCCTGTTAACCCGTTAAACTCGGTTAGGCTTCTTTGGTGGCTAACGGTACCTCCGGCATTTGTAGTACCGGCTGCATAAACCATTTCGCCGGTATCATAGGTTGATGACCAAATTCTGCTGCGCTGTTCCGACATCCATGAACCACCCTGTGAGATCATGTCGTATTCCACATCCACACCAGTTATCCACATACCTTCGGGGATAACAAATGACATGGAATCAGCACATGGTGCAATGGTTGAAGGATCAGCAGGACTTTCATGGAAAGATTCAATATCGCCCCCAGAAAAAGTCATGGACAAAGTATCGCCAAAGGCAAATGAAGATAAGGCGGACAGGCTTAATAACATCAATGCAGCAAAACCTGTGACAAAACTGCTAATCCTATAACTGTCAAGTTTTGGAGCAAGCCGATGATTGGTAAGCATAGTACGGGTAAATTTCATAATAGAAAGATTTAAATGTATCTGAGTTGGGTAGTTAAAAAGGTTTAGTAGGAATTGATCACCATTCACCGGCAATGATTGAGGTCGGTTTGCCAATGAAACATGATCATAATAACGTGAACAGACAGCTTCCGAAGAACTTGCCTTGCCGACTTCATTTCGTTTTTCAGGAAAGGTTGCTGAATAGGTTTATGACCAGAGGTGATTGACAAGGCAGCACAGGTTTCCGGATTGCTGACCTGATGGCCGAATTGGAAGCTTTGACATTCCAATTTTACATTGACCGGCACAATGCGGTCTATATTCCGGGAATATGTATATGGAAACGCTACCTGTATAACAAGCACTTATTTGTTTGAAACGCAAATATAGGGATACTTTTTGAAGTATAAAAACATACATTAACTTAATTTCTTACAATCTAAATATTTTTCATTTTAACTAATGCTTTGTATTTAATCTTTTTAATTTTTATCATTTCTTTTTATTCCATAATAAGTTTACATGCTTTATTTTATTCATTATTTAATCACGTATAATTAAGCTTTATCTTATTTGAATATCACTTTTTGAATTCTATATCCCGTATAAATATTTACCCTTTTCGCTATTTTGACAGAATTTTCGAACGAAAATCCGTCTGGTCGTGCATCTTATTGAACTCAGATCGATTCTTGATTCCATAAACTATTGCCGACGCGTTATTACCCTGCGTGCCATGCCAGGTTTTCGGCGATGCACAACAAAGAGTTATATAAAACAGCAATCCCAAAACAAAAACCGGGTACCAACCTTTTAAGTCGATACCCGGCATTTATTTGGTTGATCCGGCCGAGGACAGGACTATCTTTATTGATCACTTTTTGTTTTCCGGGCACCTGAGGCCCGTGGTCATGTTTACTTCATTTTAACCATTGTACTTCTGAACACAGCTCCACCTGAACGAAGCTCCAGGATGTAAGAGCCTGCGGCCAGCGAATTGAGTTCAAGTCTGTACGTACCTGCAGATGCCTGCTGTTCGTCAAGCGTGGTCAACATCAGTGTGCGCCCCGTCATATCGATGATGCGCAGCTGTGCGTCCATGCCCGGCAGTTGCTTCCAGGTAACATCTACAAATTGCTCAAACGGGTTAGGGTAAACCGCTACGTTAGTGAGCGTGATATCGCGGATGCTGACGCAGGTCTGAACTACGATATCAGCCTGGGCTTCGGCAGTACAACCGTTGGCATCGGTAAACGTATACGTAATAGTGTACACACCGGGTTCCAGATCTGAGGGATCAAATATACTGCCTGTAACACCTGTGCCCGACCAATCACCACCGGCCGGCGAGCCACCTGTCAGGTTAACAGAACCACTTTCGATACAAACGCTGTCAACGCCCGGAGTAAGGCTCACTTCAGGAATCGGGTTCACCACGATGGTTACTTCGGCTTCAGATGAACATCCGTTGGCAGTACCCACCACAGTGAAAGTAGTGGTTTCTTCAATGGTAAAAGGTTCCCCATCAGTTACCCCGTGCGACCATTCGTAGGATTCTGCTCCACTACCGGTAAGTGTAACCATATCGCCGGCACAAACTTCCGTTGCCGAGGCATTGGCCATTACTTCCGGATATTCATTGACCACAATAATGATCTGCTGTTCTGAAGTACAACCTTCTGCATTAATGGCTGTAACCGTGTAGGTAGTTGTTTCAATGGGCATGAATGCTACGCCGTTTTCCACATCATGCGACCATGAGAACACGAGATTAGCTCCTGATGCCGTAAGGGTTACATCATCACCCATACAAACTTCCGTGGCAGAAGCAACTACTTCAAACTGTGGCAGAGGAGTAAGGGTAATTTCAAAAGTGTCTGAACCAATACATCCTTGAGAACTGGTCACTGCCAAAGCGTAGGTACCGGCTTCAGCCACCATCAATGACTGTGCCGTTGAAAAGTCTATACCGGCAGTAGTTGTGATCGTCCACAAGTATTCATCAAATCCTTCCGGTCCTTCGAGCAGAATAGAATCTCCTTCGCAAAAAGCCACATCAGCACCTAAATTCACCATAGGTGCAGGTTCAACCACAGCGGTTACCGGCATACGCGGGCTGACACAACCAAAGCCAGCACGGTAAAACACCTCACCATTGAAGCCTCTGTTGGCATTGTTACCGGTAAACTGACCACACAAACCGGAACCTACTGTCAGTGTGAGGTCAGCATTGGAATAAGGAGTAGGACCTGTGACGTTGGTATAAGCAGAATTGTAGTTCAGGTATATACCCGTCAACTCCCCTTCATAAATTTCAATGGGCGTAGGCAACTGTATGTTGAACAATTGCCCACTGGTAGTAGAAGGTATATTGATAGTTGCATGAAGGGTCCATGCACCTGGATTGAGCTCATTACCCAGGTAAGTTCCCATGCGGGTATATACATTTACGGTAGTATTAGTGGCCGTAGCATTTGCTCTGGCATAGAAGCTGTCAATGGCAATATCCTGGTTAGGAAGGATATCAAACATGACTCCACCGCCGCAACTGTTTCCACCCTGATTTTGAGTAAACAATGAATTGGGTATGGGAACAGTCCCAGACACTGAGGATACATAGAAAGTTGAAGTAGACTGAAGTCCGGGAATTTCAAAAACATCGCCTTCAAATAAAATATCGCCTCCTTCCGGCTGATCGTACCAGGCAAAAGATGCTGCAGTGTCCAGTGAGCCTGCAGACAGCATAGCCGTTCCTCCCTGACAAACAGTATCACCCAAAACCGTCAGATCCGGTGGGGCACACAGCGTGAACCAAGAAACAGGGCCGGTCCAGAATGAAGTACCGTCCACTCCGCAATTAGCTCTCACGTAAACATCATAAAAAGACAATTCATTGAGGCCGGTAATTGTGTATGGGTTGGTAACTCCTGAAACAGATGGAATTCCTGTAGGAGTAAAGCCTAATTCTCCATATTCGATATCCCAGCTTAGGGCATATCCTAAGTCGGTCCATGATACAAGGACTGACTCAGAAGTAATGTCGTCCACTTCAATATCAGACACGGCAGGACAAAGATCGAGCGTGGTAAAGGTCACGGGATCCATCCAGTGAGGTTCTGTCCAGATTGACGTACCGGAAGCACCACAATCTGCTCTAACATAAACCTCATAAGTTGTTGCCGGATCAAGGCCGGAAATGGCAAACGGGTTACTTACACCGGAAACGGTAGGAACACCTGTTGGGATAAAGCCCTGCGGGCCATATTCAATATCCCATAGGGTGGAAGTACCGGGGCTGTCCCATGAAACGGTTGCACCGTCATTGGTAATGGCTGAAACCACGATATTGGTAACCGGGGCACAATCCGTAACCGTAAACTCAACCGCACCCGGGTCAGGTGTAGTACTTCTTACGGTGCCACCTATATCGACCGGCACTGTAGCGGTCAGGTTTTCGCCCAGGCCTTTTATGGCTGGGTTTTGCGGCGTTAGATTCAGCTGAGCGCTGACAAACTGCGGATTTGAAGTAACACTTAACGAGTCAAACCCTGCGCTTTGCCAGGCAGACAAGGTGCTGTAATCCGTTCCGAAGTATCCAATATTACTGGTACCGGTAGTGGATTGCATGCTTAGCACATTATTGTTGGATGTTACTTGAGCTGCCGTACTGGTGATGTAGATACCGTATTTAACTCCGTTATTGCCATTCTCAATGTGGAATATATTGTTCTTGAGCACCACGGGACCACTACCGGCTACAGATTGCCAGAAACCTCTGATGGCACTGGTTCCGGTAGCCTGTGTATTGGCCAGAGAGATAGAATTGTGGTAGAAATTGATGTACTGTGTTGTAGCTCCCAATACGTAAATACCATATTGGACTCCACTGTTATTGATGTTGTATACCACGTTATTGAACACATTCACGGGTTCTTCTTCCGTACCGGCAACACCGCTGAAATACAATGGATATGCCAGTGAAGTACTGCTGGCTGCCATTCCCAGTGAATTGTGGATGCGGTTAGCGGAAATTTCCGTTCCATTCCAGTTTCCGGCTAAGCAATAGATCCCATAGAATGAACCGGTAGTGGTTCGATTGGGTCTGGTCAGGTTATTGCCATGAATAATACTGGCTTCCATAGCTCGCAGGTACATACCATACAAGTGATAATCGATGACCGTGTTGTTGGAAAACACGTTATTCGCAGAGCCTGTACCGGTAGTTGGGCCGTTAAATGTAATTCCGTAATAGCCGCCAATGACGGTGTTATTGGTAAGGGTAATGCTGTGTGCAGACATTCCGGCAGTAGTGGCTGTAGTCTGGCTGGTGCTTCCTACAATTCCGGCAAATCCCGTACCGGTTTGGTCGGTGTTATTCTCTACTATACAGTTGTTGATCGTAATGTGGGAAGCCATATCAGTGAAATGGATACCCCAGCCGAAAGTACCTGTTCCGGAGCTTTTGATGTGCAGGTTATCGAAAATTACATGACTGGCACCGCTGAACCTGATGGTTGATCTGTCACCGGTAACCGTTGGAGCAAAGTCAAGTACATTGCCATTTCCATTGATGGTAACTGTATTGGTCGTGCTTGTGAGCGGAATGGGAAATACGTCTAATTGTTCGAAGGTGTAAGCCTGTTCCACATTAAGGACAACCGGGCCGGCTATACCACCGCAGTAAAGTGCTTCGAAAAACTGAGTGAAGCTTACAAAGTCCGGTTCAGCTCCGCCCAGCGTGTATGTACCTGCAGGGAGTGGAGGGCACAAGGTAGTGAACGAAAGAGGGCCGGTCCAGCCTGAGTAAATTCCCGCTCCACAAACAGCTTGTACGTAAACATCATAAGTTACCTGTGAAGTCAGGTTGTCGATGAGGAATGCGGTTGAGTCAGCAACTGCCATAGTACCACTTCCCTGTTCAAATCCCGTAAGCCCGTATTCAAAATTCCAGGATATCGCATTGGAGTTGTCAGTCCATGAAATCCATGCATGAGTATCAAACAAGGCAGCCACTGCCAGATCAGAAACAAAGAGACATGTAGGAGGATCAAACTGGAATGCACCCGGATCCGGGGTTTCAGGCCTTTCCACACCGTTAAAATCAAATGGGGCAACGGAAGTGAGGTCAGCACCGATGCTTTTAATATTTCCGTTTTGTGGAATGACAACTGATATTTCATCCTGAAATACCGGATTCTCAGCCACAGAAAGAGAGTCAAAACCCGCTGCCTGCCAGTTTTCTAGGGTTTCATAAGCAGTACCACCAAAGAAACCAATATTATTGGTGCCACTTCCGCCGGCAAGGCTGATTACATTGTTATTGGAATTAACAATTGCCCCGGCATTGGTTATGTAGATACCGGTTTTTTCTCCGGCATTGCCGTTGTTCACGTGGAAAATGTTATTCATAAGATTAACAGGTCCACCGGCAACGGAGAAAAAGAAGGGTCTGATAGCACTGGTACCCGTTGACTCAGTGTGAGCCAGAGATACGGTATTATGGAAGATATTGAGATGCTCGGTAGCAGTACCCAACAAGTAAATGCCGTATTGAACACCTTCATTATTGATGTTATAAACCAGGTTGTTAAAAATATTCAACGGCTGCTCTTCTGTACCGGCAACTCCGTTGAAGTAGAGCGGATGGGCCAGCGAAGTTGAAGTTGCCACCATTCCTTTGGCATTGTGGATCCAGTTGTTTGAAATGGAAGTTCCGGCCCATCCGGAACCAAAACCGGCAATACCATAAAAAGCTGAAGCATTGGTCCGCGTTTGCCTGGTCATTTCATTTCCATCAATAACACTGTTTTCAAGCGATCGCAGATACATACCGTAGAAGTTGTAATCTACGATGGTGTTATTGGTGATCACGTTGTTAAGCGATCCGGGGGCAGATGATGGTCCATTCAAAATGATGGCATAATACCCCCCCGAGAAATAGCAATTGTTGATAGTGATATGGCTTGCAGACAAACCGGCCGTGGTGGCAGTAGTTGGACTGGTACTGCCCACTATACCTGCAAAACCCGTTCCGGTCTGTGCAATGTCGATATCAATAGTACATCCTTCAAAGGTAATGTTGTTTGCCAGTTCATTCAAATGTACCGCCCAGCCAAAAGTTCCGGTGCCGGAGCTTCTGATATGAAGGTTATCGAAAATGATGTGGCTGGCACCGCTTACTCTTAATGTAAACCTCTCTGCAGATACAGTAGGAGCAAAGTCAATCATACTGCCATTACCATTGATAGTAATAGTATTGGTTGCACTGGTTAAGGGGACATTGAGAATTTCCACCTGTTCATAAACCGTGTCGGTCATTACATTCAATACCACCGGACCGGCAATTCCGCCACAGTACAAGTCAGCAAAAAAGGCACTGTAGCTAGTGTAGTCAGGATCCGGACCACCCAGGGTATACGTACCGGCTGGAAATGGCGGGCATAAAGTAGTGATGGTATACGGGCCCGCCCAACCGGAGAGGTCACCGCTTCCACAGTCTGCCTGAATGTAAATGTCATAGGATGCCAGTGAAACCAGTCCGGAGATCATAATCGAAGTAGAATCGGCAATAATAACTGTTCCCGTACCCGGGGTAAAGCCTGCAGGGCCGTACTCAATATTCCAGAGCTGACCTTCGCTGATATCATTCCAATTGAGCCAGGCATATACATCGCTTATAACAGGTGCATTAAAATCAGTAATCATCAGGCATGATGGAGGTGTAAATTCATATGCGCCGGGGTCGGGATTACTGGGTCTTACTGTTCCGTTAATATCTACATCAACAATGCTGCTGAGGTTGGCACCAATCCCTTTGATATTAGCATTTTGAGGAATTACTGCGTTAATCTCATCCTGAAAAAATGGATTATCTGTAACAGACAATGAATCAAAGCCGGCACCCTGCCAGTCGGCAAGCGTTGAGTAAACATTACCGCCAAAAAATCCAATATTGTTGGCAGTGCTTGAAGTACTCACCATGCTAATCACATTGTTGTTGGATGTAACATTTGCACCTGCATTGGTGATATAGATACCCGTATGTACCGAGCTGTTTCCATTGTTAAAGTGAAATATATTGTTTCGCAAGTCAACAGGACCACCGGCCACTGAGAAGAAGAAACCTCTGATAACACTGCTTCCTGTCGCTTCGGAATTTGCAAACGATAGCGTATTATGGTAGATATTGAGGTGTTCGTTACCGGTTCCCAAAATATAAATACCGTATTGAGTGCCATCCGTGTTCATGTTGTAGACAATATTATTATAGATATTGACCGGGTCAACTGTTGTTCCTGAAACGCCACTGATATATAGCGGATAGGCCAAATTGGTACTGCTTGCCGCAAGTCCCAGCGAGTTGTGGATGCGGTTTGATGAGATATTGGTTCCCTGGTAATCGCCGGCTACACTGTAAATGCCATAAAAGCTACCAGTTGTAGTTCTGTTTGGACGGGTAATCTCATTGTTATGAACACTGGAATGACTCAATCCTCTCAGATATATGCCATAAAGATGAAAGTCCCGTACAAGATTATTCTCAATCACGTTGTTGGAAGAACCCGGACCGGAAGATGCAGCATTAAATGCAATTCCGTAATAGCCACCAATCACTTCGTTGTTGGTAAGGGTAATATTATCTGCAGCAAAACCTGCAGTTGTAGCACCAGTTGCGCTGGTACTTACAACTATTCCGGCGTAAAGCGTTCCGGTCTGAGTAACGTCAGTTTCAACAATACAGTTGTCGATGGTTATAAACTGGGATAGATTTGTAATCAGAATTCCCCAGCCAAATGTAGAAGTCGGAGATGAAATGATATGGAGATCCTGAACGGTAATGTATGAAGCACCGTCAAATACCATGGTGGTTCTGTCACCGGTCACAGTAGGTGAGAAATTAACCGTATTCCCATTACCTATTATGGTAATGGTACTGGTGTCAGAAGCCCCGGGAATTGCACTAAATTCAACTTTCTCATTGAATGGGCCCGAATTAGGCTCTACTACTACCGTCAAATGTCCGTTAACACCACCACAGTTAAAGTAATCCGTCAGTGCAGTGAAGTTTTCAAAATCAGAAGTCGGTGTACCTAATGTAACCGTACCACTGATCATGTTACACAGGGTAGAAAATGTAAATGGGCCTGCCCAGCCACTATTTATACCCATACCACAAATGGCCTGTACGTAAAAGTCATAACTGGTCTGCGAAGTAAGACCTGTTATATTGACTGATGTTCCCACAGTAACGCCCGATGTACCTGATCCCTGTGTGTAGCCTTCAGGTCCGTACTCATAGTTAAATGCAACTGAAGGTGAGTTTTCAAACCAAGACAAAAACATACTGACATCTGATGCAATAGCAGTAATCCCACCGGGTGCTGCACACGCTGGTGGTTCAAATTGAATGGCACCGGCAGATGGTTGTGCAGGACGCTCTACTCCATAATAATCAAAAGGAGCTACTGTATTTAAATTTACACCAAGTGCAGAAACTGCACCGGTCTGAGGTGTAAGAAACAAAATATCATCAATAAAGGCAGGATTAACAGCTATACTGTTTAAGTCGAATCCCACTGCTTGCCATTCTGCAAGCGTCTCATAAGCAGTTGAACCCTGATGACCAATGTTATTGGTTCCTTCAGTACTTTGTAAGCTGATTACGTTGTTGCTTGTAGTTACATTGGCATCATTATTTGTTAAATATATGCCGGTTTTAATTCCGGAATTCCCATTGGTAATGTGGAAAATATTGTTTCTGACTTCCACCGGCCCTGTACCTGCTACTGATTGAAAAAAACCGCGTATTGCACTTGTACCGGTAGCATCAGTATTGGCCAAAGAAACCGTATTATGATATACGTTTACATGTCCTGTAGCAGTTCCAATAAAGTATATTCCATATTGGATGCCTATAGTATTAACATTGTAAACTAAATTGTTAAATACATTCAAAGGATTGCCGGCAAGGCCTGATGCTCCATTGCCATATATCGGGTATGCTGCGCTTGTGCTGCTTGCAGACGCACCCAAGGGATTGTGAATATCATTGTTTGAAACTACAGTACCGGGATTTGACTCACCCATCCAAATACCGTAAGTTACTACGTTGTTGGTACGTAAATCCCTGGAGATATTGTTTCGGTCAAACACTCCATTCTCCTGCCCTTGAAACCTCAAACCCTGTGCAGCGTAACTCAAGATTGTATTGTTTGAAATCACATTGTTCTGGGCAAACGGAGCTGACGTTGGCCCCATAATTACAACCCCGTAATTACCGCCAATCATAGTACAGTTGGTCACTGTTAAATTTGAAGCAGCAATCCCGGCTATTAATGCCGAAGTATTGCTGTTACTGGCAATAAATGCCCCAAAATTAGCGGAAGTACCAAAAATAGAAGCTTCAAAAGTGCAATTTGTAAATGTTAAATGGTTGGTCTCATCCATTAATTGCACCGCATATCCAAACTCACCAGTTACGGTTCCTGTCCCCAATGCCAGAATGTGTAAACTATCAAAAGTTACATAGCTGGTTCCTTTCATTTTTAAGGTTGCACGTTCATTGGTGTTTGTAGAGAGAAATTGAAGGGTGTTTCCGTTTCCATTAAAAGTGATGGTTGAATTGGGCCCTGTGCCTCCTATTTCACCAATAATAACCTGTTCAAAATATGGCCCTGAACCCGGCATCACATTAAACACAACTGAACCTGCAATACCGCATGAAATCGCATCAATAGCAGAGTTAAAATCAGGAAAGTCACCGGTTGCGCCAATGTAATAAGTACCGGCAGGAAAGCTTGGTGTTGTTTCTACAAAAACTGCAGCAGAGGTGTCGGATAGCGAACTATTGGTACACTCTACAACACATGCATAATATGTATCCTCAGATTGAGTAACAGACACATTCAAGGATGTAGCTCCAGCTATTGGCGTCCATGGACCAGATGCTGTGGGTGAAGACATCCATTGATAGGTTAATCCTGTTCCCAATGTGTTTCCGGAAAGTGACAAATCAAAGGGCAGGTTTTCACAAGCAATAGTTGGTGCTACGGCAGTCCCGGCATCCGGAGTGCCGGAACACGGAGTAGCCAATGAATAAATTACACCTCCATTTACCTGCCTTGGCGTAAATGAATTAGCATTGTTAAATGTAAAGGCACAGCTGGCATCGGCAATTATAGTAACGGTTCCGTCTGAAAAGGTTGGTATATTAGTGTTTTGTGTTGGATGCACCGAACCTGTCCAATATAATATAACACCTATAGTATCACCCGCATTCAAAAAGAGGTCAAAAGTTACCGGGATTGTTTGAACTATTGGATTCGATGATGTTGTAGTCTGTCCGGTCATTTCTGCCGAGCCCAATTCAATCCAATTGGCATCTGCAAATATAGTTGAAGTTCCTCCAGGAGCACCGTTAACTTTGTTTTGATTGTAGTAAACAGTAGCTATACCCGATACATTATTAAATGCTCCACGGAAATTGTGTATAATGATGTTTTCGTTAGTGGTAAAATTGAAGACATAGCCGGCTCCACCACCCGTATTGCCACCACCTGACAATGGAGGGACATTGTCAAAAGTTATTTGAGCTATGCTACTTTGTGTAAGTAACAAACTAAAGGCAAGGCTAAAAAAAAGTATAGGATTCCTCATGACATTTATGTTGTCGGTTAAGTGATTAAAAATAATGTGAAGTTTAAAAATCAAGCTTTCTGATTGATTTTTAAACCTTTACACTTCGGAGGTTAAAAAGATTCATGAAACCTCAAAAAGTTCAATAGATGCAATTGCAATAAATGACTCGAAAAAATACCAATAAAAAACAACTCAAAATAATTAATTGCCAGACCTATAAACATCAAGCAATTAATAATATGTGAGCTTTCTTAAATTTGCTCCAAAGATAAGGTTAGTTTTTTATAAGTTTTAAGGTATTTATACTTATTGTCCGGTTTATCTGACTTTTTTGACAAACCTGGCTGGGTAAGTATATCACAAAATGCTATCCACCATAACATTACATTGATTACCGGATTGCTAAGACCCAATACAGGTGCAATACTCACATGGTCAGTATCCAACCATGCCAATAAAAAAAAACCGGATGCCAGTATAAACAGACATCCGGTTGTTGAAGGTTTCAGCTTTTAAAATCGGGGTATAAATCTTCCCGTTCTTCTGCTGAAATCTAGTGTGATTTGATCATCGTTTTCCTGAACACGCTGTCACCGGAGCGAAGTTCAAGGATAAAGGTACCTGCTGGCAGTGATTCCAGTTCAAGTCTGAACGAACCTAATGCTACCTGTTGATCATTAAGGTCAACATATTTCAGTGTGCGTCCCAGTACATCCACCAATCTGATTTCAGCTTTCGCGCCTGGAAGCTGATCCCATTTGATATCGACAAATCGATCAAACGGATTGGGGTAAACTTCCACATTTTGCAAAATGGCATCGTGAACATTTGTACAATCTGCCACAATGATGGAATCAACTGCAAAGTTTGAACAACCGTTAGCATGGACGAAAGTATAGGTAATTACATGTACACCTTCTCCTGCAGCTGCAGGATCAAACATGCCACCGGAAACCCCGGCACCTGTGTATTCTCCTCCCGGAGGATTGCCGCCGGTAAGTGCAAATGGTGCTGCATCATCGCAAATCTCTTCGTTAATATCAAGATCAACGGACACTTCCGGTGATGGCAATACCGTAATGGTGATCTCAGCAGTATCGGAGCAACCGTTGGTTGTTCCAATCACCGTGTAGGTCGCCGTTTCAGTTGGCGTAAATGGTTGGTTATTGGCAATACCACCACTCCATACAAACTCATCAGCACCACTGGCTGTAATAATTACAGTTTCACCGGCACAAACTTCAGTGGAAGATGCTCCAACGGTAAGGCTTGGATAAGGAGTAACAACGATGGTAATTGACTCTTCAGTGACACAACCTTCTGGGCTGGTAGCGGTAACTGTATACGTGGTTGTTTCTTCCGGTACAAAAGCCACACCGTTTTCAATACCGCCGCTCCAGCTATATGAAGCATCAGAACCACTGGCAATAAGGGCAACTGATTCGCCTTCACAAACAGCCGTTGTAGTTGCAGTTATGTTGACCTCAGGCAATTCATTGATAGTGATCAGAACTGCGTCAGTAGCCCAGCAACCGGGGCTCACTTCAATTTCGAGCGTGTAAATTCCGGAAGCGGTAACTTCAATATTTTGCGTGGTAAAAGTGTCAATACCTGCATCCGTTTCAGCAATCCATAGGTAATTGGTAAAACCTTCAGGTCCTTCAATCACTACCTCTTCGCCTTCACAAACTGTGATATCACCACCTAAATCAATGCTGCCACCACCGGAAATCACCGAAGCCGTAACAGGAACACGGTCACTGGCACAACCAAAGCCGGAACGGTAAAATACTTCCCCGTTGAATGCCCGGTTGACGTTATTGCCAGTAAACTGACCACAAAGTCCTGATCCCACGGTGAGTGTAAGGTCATCATTGGAAAATTCCACTAATCCAGTGGTATTAGTATAAGACGAAGCATAGTTGAGGTATATACCGGTAAGTATACCTTCTTCAAGCTCGAGTGGTTCAGGTAGTACAATGGTAAACAAAGTATTGGCTACAGTTGGCGGGCCTGTTATAGTGGAATGAAGTGTCCAGGCACCGGCATTGAGCTCATTGCCTTGGAAAGTACCCACTCTTGTGTATACATTGATCGACGCACTTCCTGCTGTTAATTGTGCACGGGCATAGAAACTGTCAATGGCAATATCCTGATTTGGAAGGATATTAAACATCACACCGCCGCCACAACCATTTCCACCGATATTCTGAGTAAACAATGAGTTGTTTACCGGGGTTGCCCCAATCACCGATGATGCGTAATAGGTTGTAGTTGACAAAAGGCCTTCTACAGCAAAGGTATCACCTTGATACAACAGATCACCACCGGAAGCCTGGTTATACCAGTTAATATAAGCTTCCGGATTAGATGAGAAGGCCATCAAATAGGCTGTTTCTCCTTCACAGATAGAATCTCCTACCACAGTAATATCCGGTGGCATACATGCAGTGGTAAAGGAAACCGGGCCAATCCAGTTGGATACACCTGAAGTGTCACAATCCGAGCGGACATACACATCATACTGCACATCCGGATCCAGGCCGGTCAGTAAATAAGGGTTGTCTGAAGTGGAAAGTGAAGGAATACCGGTTGGCGTAAATCCTGCCGTATCGTACTCAATTTCCCATGACGAAGCATCACCTAACTCTGTCCACGAAATGAGGGCAGAGCCGGGGCCGACACTGTCTACTGAAACATTCATCACATCGGGACAATCGGGTATGGGCTCCATGGCTACCACCAAGGTCCATGTATTGTTATTCACATAGTTGTAGTTTACACCACATTCAGGAAGCGTACCCCATGTACGTTTGGCATCCAGCACAAAGTCTATTTCGCCGGTAAGCATGGCAAACATGGTAAGCCCTGTTCTGTTATACTGCCAGGTTCCGCCCAGTCCTACTCCGGCAAAGTACGAAGATTCCCCTACTCCGAAATCAGGAGCTAAAAGCCTGGATCTTTGTTCTGACATAAATGCACCTCCATGTGCAGTCATGTCGTAGGAGACATCTACCGTGGTTACCCAGAATCCTTCGGGTATATCCACAGTTAAAACACCAGGACAGGTGGAAATAGTGGCCGTTGAAGCTCCAATGTCGTAGAATGTGGGAATATCTCCATCCGTATAAGTAACCACTACGGCAAATTCAGGCCAAGTGGTAAAAGTTAATGGACCCACCCATATTGACACTTCATTGGTATCACAAACTGCCCTTACATACACATCGTATGTGGTGGTACCACTCAGACCGGAAATGAAATACGGATTGTCCGATGTGGTTACTGTAGGCACTCCTGTTGGTGTAAAGCCGGACTCACCATATTCTATATCCCATGTGGTAGCGTCACCGATCTCCGTCCAGGAAACCATCGCACCTAATGCACCAAGGCTGTCAACCTGCAAGCCGATAACCTGTGGACACTCCGGAATTGGCTCCAGGGCAATGATCAATTGCCAGGTATTATTGTTGACGTAAATACAATCTGTACTACAAGTTGCAGGAACTGAGCAGAAGACACGCTTGGCATCCAATATAAAAGTAACCTCTCCAGTAAGCATAGCAAATTCGGTTAATCCAGTCCTGTTGTATGACCAAACACCTCCGGTTCCAACCCCTTGATAATACTGAGGCTCACTCATATCATACGCGGGAACCAATAGCCTGGATCTTTGCTCTGACATGAAAGCACCGCCTGTAGAGGTCATATCATAGGACACGTCTACAGTTGTAACCCAAAATCCCTCAGGGATCTCAACGGTCATTTCACCGGCACAAGGCGATATATTGTTCATATTAGCCGGTGATTCATATATGGTAGGTATTTGACCGCTGTCGTAAGTAACTACCACGGCAAATTCGGGGAAGGTGGTAAACGTGGCTGGTCCGGCCCAGGCTGAGGTTTCATCATCCTCACACACAACTTGAACATAAACGCTGTAGGAAGTTACTTCACTGAGTCCGGTAATCAGGTATGGCTGCGAAAATGCCGTATCTGTAGGCACGCCGGTTGGTGTAAACCCTGCCGGGCCAATTTCAATCAGCCACATTACACCTTCAGGTGTATTGTCTACCCAGCTGAGCTCTGCACTGTTATAAGTGATCTCAGAGAATGTCAAACTACTGGGTGCAAGACAGCCGGCTGGTTCAAACTCAATGGCTCCGGGGTCTGGTGTAGTGTCTCTCACCACACCATAAAAGTCAACCGGTGCTACTGCAGTAAAGTCAGCTCCGATACCGGCAATACCACTGCTTTGTGGCATAAGGTTGCTTATAGGGTTTACAAAGAACGGATCATTGGGTACACTGTTGGAGTCCAGCCCCAAAGCCTGCCATGCCGCAAATGTTGAAATAGCCCCACCATAGAAACCAATGTTATTGGTACCCTCGGTTGAAGCCATACTCAATACATTATGATCAGAATCCACATCTGCAGCAGAGCTGGAAATATACATACAGTATTTTGTTCCTGTGCCACCATGTTCAACATGGAAAATGTTGTTTTTCACCTTTACATCCACAGCGATATTGCTCTGGAAATAGGCAGCAATAGTGCCGGTACCTGTTGTATGAGCCAATGAAATCGTGTTGTGATAGAACCTATAATGGTTACTGACACCCAAGAAGTAAGCTGCATAAGTCAACCCATTCATATTGATGTTAAACACCTTGTTATTGATCATATAATACGGGTTGGCTTCTGTTCCAAACGCACCGGTAAAGTAAATGGGATACACCCCTGCAGTAGAAGGTCCGGCCAGCCCTTGCGGATTGTGGATGGTGTTGTTGGTAAACATGGTACCCTCCAATCCACTGGTGCTGTAAAGGCCATAAAAAGTGGAAATTACTGTTCTGTTTGCCCGGGAAATATCATTCCGGTCAAACACAGAATTCTCCTGCCCCCGAACATATAAACCATAAAGGTAAAAATCACGGATCTCGTTGTTGGCGATATAATTATTTTCTGACCAAGGGCCTGCAGTGGGGCCGTTAATAACCATACCATAATATCCGCCAATAATTGTGCTGTTGGTAACCGTTAGGTTAGATGCAGCAAGGCCAATAATGGTTGCGGATGTAGCACTATTGCTGGTAACAAAAGCCGCGTAGTTCAGGGAAGTTAAATCGCTGGCTACTTCTACTACGCAACTGTCAAAAGTAATATGATGGGCATTATTCATCAGGTGAACTGCAAAACCAAACTGAGTTGTAGTTGTACCCAATGATTTAATAGTCATATTGTGGAAGGACATGTAGCCGGTTCCATCCAGTCTGAGTGTGTGACGTTCGCTGGTATTGGTAGCGAGAAACTGAAGCGTATTGCCATTACCCAATATTGTGATGGTATTGATTTCACTGCTACCTGCAATGAATGGAAATGAAATCTGCTCCTCAAAAGGCCCTGAGCCGGGTATTACATCAATCACCACAGGACCGGCAATACCGGAACAGGCAAAGTAATCAACCAGCTCAGTAAAGTTGAGGAAATCAGCCAATGAATCGCCTAGTGTATAAGTACCTCCCGGAAGGAATAGACATAAAGTAGAAAATGTTACCGGGTCACCCCACTGACTATCGGCCCCACAATCCGGTGATGCATAAAAATCATAGGACGTTTCAGGATCAAGATCCGATAATACAAAGCTTGGGCTTGTAGATGTTGCTGTGGTTCCTGTACCTAATGTAAACCCTGCCGGGCCGTATTCAATATTCCACAGTGGCGTGGGCACATTTTCAATCCATGTAATATGGGCAAATGTATCTCCAACTGTCACACTGTAAACAAATGGAGCCATACATGAATCAATCTCAAACTCGTATGCCCCCGGAGATGGGTTAATCGGTCTTTCTACTCCGTCATAGTCGAGCGGGGCAATCGCTGTAAGGTTGGCACCTATACCGCTAATGGCTCCGGCTTGTGGATATAAAAATAATGCTTCACTCAGAAATAGTGGGTTAGCACCTGAACCATTTTCATCATAACCTGCATCCTGCCAATCTTCAAATGTGGTATAATTTACACCTGCAAATCCAACAGAATTACTACCTGAAGTGGATGCCATACTAACTACATTATGGTCAATTTCAATTCCACCGGGTGTAGTGTAATACACAGCGTGTTTAGTACCGGAACCGTTATGGCTTACATGGAAAATGTTGTTCTTCACTTCAGCATTGGTCGGATTGGATGAAATCCACATACCTCTAATTGTACTTGAACTACCCGGGTTGTTATCAGCCAGACTTATGCTGTTGTGATACAACCTGAAATGATCATTGGTATTAAAGCCAAGAAAATACGCTCCATACTGAACACCTCCAACATTGATATTATAAACAAGGTTGTTGATCATATAGAATGGGTTGGTTTCTGTACCACTAGCTCCCGTAACGTAGATCGGATAAGTACCTACTGTACTTGTTCCTACAAAGTTTCCTCTCGGATTATGGATGGAGTTATTGGTAAACATAGTACCGGCCATTCCGTTGGTTAGATACAAACCATAGAAAGTCGAGATATTGGAACGGGTACCCCTGGTGATCTCGTTGCGGTCAAACACTGAATTCTCCTGTCCGCGAACAAAAAGTCCATAAATATAAAAATCCCTGATGACGTTGTTGGCAATGTAGTTGTTTTGCGACCAGGGGCCACTTGTTGGCCCGTTGATCACCATACCGTAATAGCCGCCTATCAATTCACAATTGGTTACGGTCAGATTACTGGCCGCCAGGCCAATGGTGGTTGCAGCCGTTAAACTGTTACTGGTAACAAAAGGGGCATGTCCTGTACCGGTAGCTTCTGTACTTACTTCCATCACACAATTGTTAAACGTGATGTGATTGGCATTATTCATGAGTTGTACACCAATACCCAAAGTTCCCGTACCCAGTGACTTAATATGCAAACTGTCAAAGGTGAGATAGGAGCTTCCATCAAGCAGCAGGGTAGCCCGCTGGTCATTGATTGTCGGTAAAAACTCGAGCACATTGCCGTTACCGTTAATGGTCAGGGTATTGGTGGCACTGGAACCGGCTATGTTGCCAAATTTCACGTGTTCATTAAATGGACCTGATCCGGGCAGTACATTGATTATCACAGGACCTCCTAGACCACCGCATTCCAGATAATCGATCAAATCGTTGAAATCGAGAAAATCTGCCAGCGAGTCTCCCAGCGTATAGGTTCCGGGAGGAAGGAAGTTACACAAAGTTGTGAATGTAAACGGACCCGCCCATTCACTGTTTTCTCCAAGTCCGCATATAGCCTGAACATAGAAATCATACGTGGTTTCTGCAGTTAGTCCGGTAAGCTCGATAAACTCCTGAACTGTAACGTTATTGGACATAGATGCCAATGGCGTACCTGTTAAGCCATAGCGATAATTAAATGCCACTGTTGGTGTAAGCGGCACCCAACTGATATTGGCACTGACATCCGTGATATTCTGCAAAGTAAGATAATAAGGCTCGGCACAAGCCGGCATGGTATCCAGTATCACTGAAAGTGTCCAGCTGTTGTTATTCACATATACACAGGTATTGGAACATTCATTTTCCGGTGCCAGGCAAAATACACGTTTTACATCCAGTACAAAATCCAGTGAGCCTGACAATCCGAAAAACATCTCCAGACCTGTACGGTTATAAGAAAATGTTCCTCCACCCCCAACTCCCTGATAGTACTGGTTTTCTCCCAGTCCGAGAGCAGGCAACATGAGTCGGGTTCGCTGCTCAGACATGAATGCCCCCCCTGTTGAGGTAACATCATAGGCAACATCAACACTGGTAATCCAGAAACCCGGTGGTACATTGACAGTAAGGGTATCTGCACATACAGATATATCTGTTGTTAATGCAGGGCTTTGGTAGCTTGAAGGAATATCTCCTCCTGAGTAAGTTACCTGAATCATATTATCGGGTAATGTTGTAAAGCTTAGAGGTCCCATCCAACCGCTTACTTCATTGTCAGGGCAATCATCCTGAATATACACATGGTATGACGTGTTTTGTGTTAAACCTGATATGGTATGCGGTGAACTGGTGGCTGTAACTATGGTGCCATTTCCCAGTGAAAAGCCGGCAGGGCCGTATTGTAAGCTTGTTCCCAATGCATCAGGCCCACTCACGAAGTTTATATCTGCTGTGTTGTTGGTAATATCAGTAACACCGGTAAGTGATGGGGGGAAGCATGGCGGGGCAGGTAAAATCACAACAGTATAATCATGAGCTTCACCCCAGGTAAAGCTTGTACACGATTGGCCTGCAGTCATGGCCGGTGCTGCATACTTTCCACGTACTCTCAAACGTTTGGGGCCAAGAGGCGCGCTAAGTGGAATGGTTACTTCTCCATTTATCCATTCGAGAGAAAAGTTGTTGGCAACCTGTGAAGCCCACAAAAATTCACCTGGGTCATCAAAATCACCATCACTGTTCAAATCAATCCAAATGGCAAAATACTGACAACATGGATAATTTGAATTAATGCTTACATCATACGTCAATCCTTGATGCACCACAATGGTATCTGTAGTGTAATTGGCGTAACCGCCGGCTGGACAAGGTGTATTTAGTTTTTGAAATGATCCAAAAATAAACGAATTGATATCATCGCCTACAGTACAGCCGGTACTGTAAAGTGAAGTACAATACGTTTGAGCCTGAATCTGCCCGGCAACAAACAATGCCATGGCGAATGTGAATAAAAACGGGTAAATGTGCCTCATAATAATGGGTTTATAAAAAATTACAGTTAAAAAGTGATTTCCTTCTTTGATATTCAGCACGTTCCGAATGGAACGCTGACAACGGGTAGCAAATCCGGTGAAAATTCGCTAAACTGCCTGAAAGCCTTGAGCAGCTTTGGCTTTTTTCCGGATAGATCATATCCGGTTTAACACGATGTCTCTCACTACAGCTCATACTATCGCTTAAACACTGAATAAGCATGCCTTTTTATCGGTTTATCAGGGATAAATTGCCAGCAAAAAACTTATTCAAACTATTCTAACCCGACAAATATAGAAAGCCATACCCTGAATAAAAAAAGAAAGTAGCGATAAAGCAAAATATGGCCTTACAATATTAGGAAATTACTAAAGCAATTATTGGTGAAAGAACCCACAACATTATCGGTAATCTAGTTTTATTTTTATATCATCCTTACAATACCTTTAAGTACAACAAACTATTATAGACAAATAAGTCAATAATTTCGACTGAATAAATTCTTCAATTTTTTGAACTTTCGTCAATTTCCTTTTCGATATCTTTTTATGGCCACCTTGCGGTGGCGTGGCTATGTATGTATACCATAACCGAGGCTATTGTACTCTCATCACCAACTGCCTTAACCATTGTCCGCCTGTTTGCACTTCAATCACATAAGCTCCTGCAGGCCAATCACCTGTAGCAAACCTCAGCACCCCACCTGATGATGACTGATCCGGCACAATATGCGCCACTACCCTGCCGGCAATATCTGTAATCCGAACTCCTTCAAAGGAAAGTAAAGCCACTGCAGGAACAATTTCAATATACTGATCAAACGGATTGGGGTAAATCCTGAACTTACCAGCAAATGGTTCTTCCGAATTACCGCAAATCTCAAGTATCATGATATCTGTGGCTTCCGCAGTGCATCCTGAACTGTCAGTGAATGTGTAAACCACATCATAGGTGCCAGGCTCTGCAAGCTCAGGGTAAAAAATCCCGCCGGTTATACCCTCTCCTATATATTCCCCGCCTTCAGGAGTTCCTCCGGTAAGTTCAAAGGGAATCGAATAATTCAAACAAATGGGCTCAATCAATCCAAGCTCAAGACTAACATCGGGAAGTGGGTTGGCTGTAAGAAATATGGATGCCGTATCACTGCATATCCCGGTAGTACCTATAACCACGAACTCGTTGCTGCCATTTAGAATGAAAGGCACGCTATTTTCCACCCCTCCTGTCCATAAATATTCATCAGCTCCAAAGGCAATCAGTATCACTTCATCTCCTGCACATACTTCAAATGCTGTGGCTTCTATCCAGATTTCCGGAACAGGATTTACTTCCACTTCCAATGATGCGGTGGCTATACATCCACTGGCACTAATACCTGTTAGTGTATATAATGAGGTTTCAACTGGAGTAAAAGGGATGCTGTCTTCAATATTCCCGTTCCAGATAAATGTTTCCGCATTGCCTTCAGCCCACAACACAATTGACTCTCCTTCGCAGACAGTCAGCGTTGACGCCAGAGCATAAATTTCAGGCAAAGGAAACATATCAACAGTAATTTCGTCCGTTCCGGTACAACCATGGACATCAGTTACCAATACACTGAGTGTTCCGGTATCAGCTATTGACACCTGAGGTGTCCACAAACTGTCAATCCCGTCAACAGTCTCCAACAGCCATAAGTAACTGGCAAAATCCCCCCCTGCTGAAATAGAAGCCGAGTCACCTTCACAAAACCCGACATCCCCACCCAGATCGGGAGCCGGTAATTCGTGAACTACTGCATCTACAGCTATTCTTTCACTGACACACCAGGCAGTTATCTGCCAGTTGTAGAAAAAGGGATACAGCCCGGTCCCTGCATCTGATCCCAAAATGTCAAGCACATAGGGTACAGTGTATGGGTAATGTATATTAGTCTGATCGCTGAACAGACCGCTGACACCTCCCGTCCAGCTGCTAACACCTAAACGATACAATGCTCCTCCGTCGATGGAAAAGTTCAAAGGCACATAGACCGGTGTTCCACCGGCTTCCTGCTGACCGTTTGCATTGACTGTGACAATTTGCAGCGATGTATTATTCTCATCTCTGAGTTCAACAGTCACACTACCGGCTCCGGTACCATATGGATAAATATTCACTGAATTAAGGGTAAAGCCGGCATGCGCATAAAACTCCAGATATGAAGAAAGTCCGGCTGCAGTTCCACCGGCATTACTTTCTGCATCCGGTTTTCCTGTAGAATACGATGCCCCGTCTGTAACAGCTTCAACATAATACGTTGTACTTTCATTCAGAACCGGTGTCTCAAAAGCTGCACCTTCACCTAATTTGTTGCCGCCTACCGGTAAATCATACCAATTGAAGTTGGCTGAACTGTTGCCTGAGGCAGCCATCAATATAACAGAACCCTCCCCGCATACCTGAGAGGAAACTGCCGTTACGGATTCAGGAATACATTGGGTAACAATATTCAATAGCCCGACCCAAGTTGAAACTCCCTGCAGGTCACAATCCGACTGCAAATAAACATCGTATTGGGTGGCGGGGTCCAGCCCTGTCAAAAGCCAGGGATTGGATGTGGCTGTATGGGTAGCCATTCCCGTAGGTGGAGTGCCTGCCGGCACAACCTCAATTTCCCAGCTGGTGGCAATTCCCAGTTCCTGCCATGACAATAAAATTTCTGCAGGGCCAACACTATCGGCACTAAGCCCAAGAATTCCTGGGCAGTCAGGGGATTCGAATATTTGTACGTCATCCAGGCCCCATCCGTTGATAGCGAATGAGTTAACGCCGGTTGCGCGAAACCTGACCTGAAACACTGAACCTTCCATCCCCTCCAGCACTTCGTTCTCTCTGATAAATTCAATATTGTTGACGGTTTCAATTCCACTGGTAGTAAAAGTCTCGAGCAGTGTCCACACAGAGTCTGTTAATTTCTTATACTCAACATGCATGGAATTGATACTGGTATTTTCCACATAATTATCCAGAAACATAAAATAATTCAGCCATACCGGATTAGTGGCTGATTGAGCATTGAGCACCGGACTGACCAGTGAGAGTTCGTAATTATTAACTGTAGGGGTCCAGGAGAAATAAGCATTGGGCGGGCCTCCTGCGGAAGGTGGCTGATACTGGCTGCCTATGGCCCAGTTAACATTTCCTGAAGGCAGCTCCCAGCATGAAGCACTCATCCCGCTGAAGTCTTCCATAAAAGGTAGTTCATAACTACCACACGTTGTACCAATAACCACCGGGCCTACCCAGGTAGAATAATCATTATCTCCACAATATACACGCACATAAACATCATAATGAGTTAATGCCTCTAGTCCGCTGAGTAAAAAGCTGTCCACCATGCTGGTATCGCCGGCAATTCCCAGCGGTTCAAAGCCCGAAAGACCCCACTCGATTTCCCAGTGAACTGGATTAAGGGATAGATCATTCCATTGGATCACCGCAGATGAAGCAGTAACGGCCGTGGCTGTGAGATTGGCCGGGGCTAAACAACTGACCGGCTCAAACTCTATTGCTCCGGGATCCGGGGTTGTGGTACGTACCACACCAAAATAATCCAATGGTGCTACCGAGGTCAGGTCCGTACCGATCTGATAAATTGCTGGGTTCTGCGGGGTCAGGTCAGTCTGACTGCTAACAAATACAGGATTAGCCGCCACACCGGAGGAATCAAACCCTGCAGCCTGCCAGCTCGTCAACGAAGTGTGCTGCCCATTAAAAAAACCTATATAGCCGATACCGGTTACTTCACCCAGGCTGTACACATTGTAATCAATGTCTATTTCAGCCTGGCCATTGATAATACTGATGCCGTAATTGTTTAAACTGCTTCCCTGCCCGATGTGGAAAATATTGTTCATGATCCTGGCATCCGTGGTAAGACTGGTCTGTAAAAGGCCCGCTATAGGTGATGAACTACCGGTTATTCCCAGCGAAACACTGTTGTGATAAATCCTGTAATGGTTACTTTCCCCCGAAATGTATATTCCATAAGCTGGTCCATTCAGGTTGATATTGTATATCTTGTTGTTGATGATAAAACAAGGTTCATCAGCGCTTCCGGACGCACCTTGAAGGTAAATCGGATAGGCTGCATTAGCTATTATCGCCTGTGGAGCCTGCCCCCTGGGATCATAAATCCGGTGATTGGAAAACATGGTCCCGTTCATGCCGCCATTGGCATAAATACCGTAAAAAGCGCTGACATTGGTGCGGTTTTCCCGTGTTATATCATTGCGGTCAAAAATGGAATTTTCTTGTCCACGTACAAACAACCCGTAAAGGTAAAAGTCCCTGATAGTGTTATTGGCAATGTAATTACCTGTTGACCAGGGTGCTGACGCCGGCCCACTGATCACCATTCCGTAATACCCGCCTATGATCTCACAGTTGGTCACTGTGAGGAAGCTGGCTGCCAACCCTACACCGGTAGCCGAAGTCGGGCTATTGCTGGCTACAAGACCAGCAAATTGCAAGATTCCATTGTCGACTGAGGCCTGAATTACACAACTGTCAAAGGTAACATGTTGTGCATTGTCCATGAGTTGGACGGCATATCCATAGGTAAGGGTTTGATTGCCCAGTGCCCGTATGGTCATGTTATTGAATGAGATATGTGAGGTGCCTTTCAGCTTGAGTGTAGCTCTTTCAATATTGTTCAACGACAGATACTCCAGTGTACTCCCATGCCCGTTAATGGTGATGGTGTTTACATCACTGCTGCCCGGTATGACACCTAAAATAATCTGCTCGTTAAATGGTCCTGATCCCGGAGTCACCTCTATCACAACCGGTCCGGCAATACCTCCACAATCAAAAAATGTCATCAATGAAGAAAAATCGGGAAAGTCAGCTCCGGGCCCGCCCAGCGAATATGTGCCTGCAGAAAGAAAGGTACAGTGCGTAGTAAATACCACAGACTCACTCCAAACACTTTCAGTGCCGCAATCCGGCATTACATATACCTCATATGCCGTTTCTGCCACTAATCCACCTAGTGTAGCTGACGTTTGCTCGGTAGTGATCACCATACCGCTGCCCGGTTCAAAACCGGCGGGGCCGTATTCCAGCATCCACACATTGGTGAATCCGTTTTCTTCCCAGGATACAACGGCAAACGTATCTCCGGGAACTACCAGCGGCACGATGTATGCTATGCAGGTGTCCGGTTCAAACTCTATTGCTCCCGGACAAGGTGTGGCCGGGCGCTCCATACTAAAAAAATCAACCGGCGCAAAGGCCGTAAGATCAGTTCCAATGCCAAATACTCCGGCATACTGTGGAACGGGAAACGAATTTTCGTCAATCAACATGGGATTGGCCTCTGATCCGCCTTCATCAAAACCTGCATCTTGCCAGGCTTCAAAAGTCGTAAAATTCTGTGTCGCAAAGCCTGTATAGTTGCTGCCTGATACAGACTGCATACTCAGCACGTTATGTCCGGTTTCAATACTGGCGGCATGCTGGTAATACACAGCATGTTTTACTCCCTGACCACTGTGATTGATATGGATCAGATTGTTTTGTATGGTAGCATTGGCAGCGTTTGACAATACCGAAATACCACGAACAGCTCCCGTTCCGGTTTCGTTATCATCGGCAAGCACAACGCTGTTGTGAAACACCCGAAAATGGGAACTTGAGCCCGTAAAATGCATGCCAAACTGCTCATTGCCGATATTGAAATCATACACAACATTGTTGATCAAGTCATAAGGGTGATCCTGTGTTCCGTAAGCATCGCTGAAGCACAATCCGCAAACATTGCCTGCCAAAACACCCGTGGCCATCCCTCGCGGGTTGTGAATCTGATTGTTGGCAATGATGCTCCCACCCATGAATCCCTGGGCGGTAATGCCCTTAAATGCAGCCGGTACTGCCAGATTTAAACGGTAAATATCATTATATCCTATTAGTGAATTATGCTGCCCGGTTACAGAGACTCCGGCATAGCGGAAATCCCGTATCACATTATGGGCAATTGAATTTCCTTCGCTCCAGGGTGCACTTTCAGGGCCGTTGATATGGATGCCGTAAAATCCACCGGTGATCTCACTGTTCACAATAGACACCTGACTGGCCGAAAGCCCCGGGTGGATTTCATTGAAATCGCTGTTGGAGCCAAGTACTACAGCACCAAAACCGGTATATGTGGAACTGATCTCCATTTTGCAGTTATCAAACACTATCTGACGGGCATGATTCATCAGGTGGACGGCAGTGCCCAGATGGTTGCTGCTCAGGGATTTTATCGTCAGGCTGTCAAAATGTATGTACGCACTTGCGTCAAGCACCAATGTTGCCTGCTCAAAAAATACATTTGGGCTGTACTGTAGTATATTACCATTGCCCTGAATTGACAAGGTGCTTGTAGCCGAAGCTCCGGCAATTGGCCCAAAAACCACACGCTCAGTAAACGGCCCCGCTCCGGACAAAACCTCGATAACTACAGGACCTGAAATTCCCCCACAGGACAGATATGTGGTAAGGGCATTAAAATCAGCAAAATCAGCTCCGGCATTTCCCAGGGTATATGTACCCTCACTCAGGAAGCCACATTTGGTGGTGAATGTCAGTGGGCCTGACCAGACACTTTGCAATACAGAATCGCAAAATGCCATGACATAGAAATCATAGCTTGTCTCCGGCTCCAATCCTGAAAGCAACAAGAAAGTGGTATCTGTTATCAGGGCATCCATGGAGTCAACCGGAACGCCTGAAAGTCCTATGCGATACTCAAAATAGTCGAAAGGCGTCAGTGCTGACCAGGTAATTGTTGCAGCTACATCGGTAACATTATTGACTGCAAGAAACTGAGGTGCTGCACAGGGTGGGATAGCTTCATAAGTCACTTCCAGCGTCCAGGTACCTGGATTCACATAAACGTAATCGGTATTGCAACCACTTCCACCCCACAGACGCTTGACATCCAGGTAAAATCCGACTTCGCCGGTGAGACCGTAAAAATAACCCAAATCTGTTCTGGAATAGTCGTAAACTCCGGAAGTGCCTCCTTCACCCATGGTATAAACAGGCTCTCCGATACCTTGAGCAGGAACTACCAATCGCGATGCTTGTTCATCCATGTAAACGCCTCCGGTTGAGGTGATCTGGTATCCCACATCCACTGAAGTGATCCAGTATCCCTCCGGAATGTCAACATATAAAATTCCCGCACAGGGAGAAACTGAATTCAAGGAGGTATGGAGCGGACTTTGATAAAATGAAGGGATCATTCCATTGACAAAGGTGGTCTGGATCTGATACACCGGCTCAGTGGTAAAACTGTAAGGTCCGCTCCATCCACTCCATTCCCCACTAATGCATGAATCCTGAAGGTAAAAGTCATAGGTTGTGCTGTCCTCAAGACCACTGAGCAAGAACACTGACGATGTAAGGCTCATCATTTCTCCGGTGCCGGGTTCAAAACCCTGGGGACCGTATTCCACCAATGTTGTACTTACCCAGGTACCGCTTTGTATCTGGATTTGTGCTGAATGTTGAGTAATGTTGGTTATACTTGTCACATAAGGGCTCATGCAAGGGGGCTCCGGTAAAACCTTCAGCGTATAGTCATGGGTTTCTCCCCAGGTATACTCAGTACACGCTTGCCCAAAAGTAAATGCAGGGCTGCCAAACTTGCCTCGTATCCTGAGCCTTGACGCTCCCAATGGTGCATCGAACGGTATGATCACCTGGGTTTTTTTCCACTGATAAGCACTGTCGGTAGCATTGGCTGAAGCCCAGATAAATTCTCCCTCATCATCAAAATCCCCGTCATTGTTGTAATCAACCCAGATTGCAAAATACTGGCAACACGGGTAAGTGGAATTCACCCATACATCGTACATCATTCCGCGGTGCACTACAAGTGTATCTTCTGTAAAATCCCCGTAGCCGTCTTGCGGACACGGTGTATTCAGGAACTCATGATCGCCAAACACAAATGAATGGATATTATGGCTGAATTCACAACCTGAAATGTACAAATCAGTGCAATAACTCTGACTGTACACCGGCATATTCCAAACTATTACAAAACAGAGAATGATGATTGAAGGGTAGAATAATTTCATCCATTAAATTTTACATCCATGCTCAGGTTAAAGCTTGCTTAACCGGTAAACGATGATCCTTAAAGCTTCCGTTTTGCCGGTAGGCACAGGGATCCACTAAACAAAAAGATATCCCAAATAAAACTGCTGAGCTAAGTTCAGGTAGAACCGCCTGAGTTTCGGTGTCTTTCATCGAATGCAGGTTAACAGGGCATCTCATTTTGGCAAATATAAGCCCCGGCCTATGATTTATTGAATTTATATTGAATAAATGTCGCCAATTGGCAAACTTTTAAAAGTTTATACCGCCAGAATTGGAACAGCATTCTATACAGGATGATGCCATCTCCGTCAGTTAATAAGGGTTGTAGCAAAAAAAAAAACGGATGCCAACATTAAAGTCAGCATCCGCTAAATGGTTATTATGAGGGATAACAGTTTGTGGGTTCCGCTCCGCAGAACTGTGGCTGTTATCGCTTCATGCTTATTGCGCTTTGATCAGTGTCTGACTGTGAACAGCCAAACCTGAGCGCATTTCGATCATGTATGTACCGGCAGCCAGTTGATCAAGCTGTAACCTGAAAGTACCGGCAGCGGTCTGCTGGTCATCAAGGCTCACCAGGGTAACAATGCGACCCAGCATGTCAATCACCCTGATCTCCGCATTCACGGCAGGCAGCTGACGCCAGGTAACGTCCACAAAGTTGTTGAACGGGTTGGGATAAATGTCTACATGCTGAAGTGCCACGTCGCGTACGTTGGGACAAATCACTACAGTGAATGAATCCTGGGCGGTGTTCGAACAACCGTTATTATCACTGTAAGTGTAAGTAATAACATGTGTACCGACACCGGCTGCGGCGGGGTTAAACACGTTTCCGGTAACACCGGGTCCTGAATAAGTACCACCGGCCGGATTGCCACCGGTCAGTGTAAACGGATCAGCTGAGTCACATACTTCCTCGTTGATATCCAGATCCAGTGAAGTGGAAGGTGCAGGTAGTACTGTAATGGTGATCTCATCTGTGGAAGAGCAGCCATTAGATGTACCGGTAACCGTGAATGTGGTGGTTTGCGTAATCAGTATAGGCTGATTGTTTTCTGCTCCATCGCTCCACTCATAAGAATCTGCTCCACTACCGGTCAGTATCACCACTTCTCCTTCACAGATCTCAGTGGATGATGCTCCGGCTACTACTGTCGGATAGGGGTTCACCGGTATGGTAATGCTATCCACTGCAGTACAGCCTTCAGCATCTGTAGCGGTTACATAGTATGTGGCAGTTTGCGTGGGGGTAAAGGCTTCATTGTTCTGTACACCTCCGCTCCACTCATAGCTCACTCCGTCACCTGTGGCCGTCAAAGTAACCGACTCACCTTCGCAAACGCTGCCAACTGAAGCTGAAACCTCCAGGAAGGGTGCCGGAATCACAGTAATATCAACACTGGCAGTATGCACACAACCGGCAGAGTCAACGGCTGTGAGTACGTAAGTACCACCCTGCCCCACAGTAATGGACTGTGAAGAAGAGCTTCCCCAAACTTTCACCATATCGTATCTGGCAGTACCGTTGGGGCCGTAGTTGTTGTTAGAATTAACCGCGAGATACTGACCTGCACCGGGATCGAAAGAAGCCACAATGCGGAAAGCAACATTGGGATTGTTGTTCACTGCAGAAATACCGCTCATGTCAACTGTGCGGTAGTTATACCAGTTTGACAGTGGATTCTCGGGTGTGATCACCAGGGTTTCAACATTGTTCCATTCAACATTGGCCGCATTGCGATCTGGTGTGTACTGAACCGTGTAGGCATTGGCCGCCGTGTTGCTGAAACGGTGATCCCACTGGATCATGATATTCTCAATACCCTCCGTGCTCACATTGATTTGAATACCACGCTGATGGTTCTCAGTTCCTTGTGCAGGATAATTGGTTGTATTCAGTGCAGAGTTTGTACCGGTTGTCGGATCAGACGACCCTCCATCCAAACTGCCGGATACAAAGGATGTGGTAACCCCGCCAATGGCGAACAATTCACCATTTCCTGAGACTGGTTCAAAGTCACTGTTGTTGAAATCCCACAATACCCGCTGATTGGTCCACTCGTAGGAAACAAAGCCCGGCGGACCGGTCAGGGTAACCGTTTCTCCTTCACACAGTTCAGTTGAACCGTCAATGGTGATTTCAATCGGCATGACAGTAGTGAACGACATGACTGCACAGCTCGAAGTGGAATCTGCATTGCCGTCGGGCACTACACTCCAGTAATAAACTGTTCCCGGTGCAAGGTCAGATACAACGTACTCACCACCTGTGATGCCTGCTGCCAGTAACAAAGGATCGGCTGCAGTACCGAAATAAAGATCAAAGTTCATTGCGCCAACAGTATCCCACATCAGTGTGAGTTCGCTTGCGCAAACCCCTGTACTGCCATGTACCGGTGCTACAATGGCGGGACAGTCTGAAGCCCCCAAATAGAGGTGAACATCATCCAGACCCCATCCATTGATAAAGTATGAGTCTTCACCGGCAGCCATAAACCTTACCTGGAATTCATTACCTGCCATTCCGGGCAGTTCTGCGCCACTGATCACCCAGGTGTACTCCCAGTCAGATGTTCCCTGAAGTATATAGCTACTATGCGTATTCAATGAATTCCAGCTACTTGCTCCCACAGTCTTGTACTGAACTATGATCATATTCTCTGCCGTAAGACCAAAATTGTTGAGATACAACCTGTAATCGAGCATAACCATGCCCGCTTCTCCTACCGCATTGAATATCGGGCTCGTCAGCGAATGATTGTAGTTTTGGATGGACGGAGTCCAGCTGAACCATGCATTCGGAGGACCGCTGGTTGACCCGGGAGGTGTATACACCGCACCAAATGCCCAGTTGGCCTGGCCTTCAGGGAATGACCAGCACTGCTGAGACAATCCGCCAAACCCTTCAAAGAATGGAAGCGTAAATGATGCACAGGCCGTAGTAAAGCTGAAAGGGCCTGCCCACAAACTGAATTCCCCTTCATCGCAATGGGCTCTCACATATACATGGTATGTGGTTAAGGCATTCAGCCCGGTTACAACAAAAGGCTGAGTGATAGCCGAATCAGTAGGTGTACCTGTTGGAGTAAATCCTGCAGGACCAATCTCAATATCCCAGGTCGTGGCATCGGCATTGTCAGTCCAGGTAAGGGTTGCACCGCTTTGAGTAATATTGGATGCCATCAATCCTGAAGGGGCAAGGCAATCTGAAGGCTCAAATTCGAATGCACCAGGATCAGGATTGGTATCGCGTACCACACCATTGAAGTCAAGTGGGGCAATAGCTGTTAAATCCATACCCAGGTTGCTTATTTGACCTGACTGGGGAATGAGGTTAAATACCGGGTTGACGAACATTGGATTGTTTCCACTGCCATTGGCATCGTGTCCCATGAGCTGCCAGGCAGCAAAGGTAGGAGCCACCGAGCCAAAAAATCCGGTGTTGTTGGTTCCTGAGGTGGATGCCATACTCATCACATTATTATCAAACGCAACAACTGATGAATTACTGGACACATAAGCACAGTATTTGGTAGCTGAGTTCACTGCTTCAACGTGGAAAATGTTGTTTTTCACCTCCGCATTGGTGGTAAAACTCAACTGGTAGTAAGCAGCAATGGTACTGGTACCCAGGCTATTCTGGTTCGCCATGGATATGGAGTTGTGGTAAAGCCTGAAATGATCACAAGCTCCTAACATATATACACCATATTGTATACCATTCAAATTGATGTTATACACCTGATTGTTGATCAGGTAATAAGGTGCAGTTGTTGTGCCAAATGCCCCGGTAAAATAGAATGGATACGCACTGAGCGTAGTTGGAGCTGCCAGTCCAAGCGGGTTGTGGATTGTATTGTTGGTAAACATGGTTCCGGGTAGCCCACTTGTAGCATAAATACCGTAAAAAGTTGAAATGGACTGCCTGTTACTGCGTGAAACATCATTGCGGTCAAATAGTCCATTCTCCTGGCCGCGAATGAACATACCATATAGGTAAAAATCGCGGATTACATTGTTCTCAAACACATTGCTTTGAGCAAAAGGTGCAACCGTTGGCCCACCAATGGTGGCACCGTAATAACCGCCTACTAGCTCTGAATTTTTCACCGTGATAAAGCTTGCAGACAAACCAATTGACGTAGCAAAATTGTCATTCGACATCACAAAGGCTGCCTGGTTAGTACTGGTACTTTCCGGAGAGGCCTGCATCAAACAGTTGTCAAAAGTAATGTACTGAGCATTATTGCTCAATTGTACTGCATATCCGTACTCGGAAAATCCATCTCCAAGCGCAACGATGTTCAGGTCATTGAACGTAATTCTGCTAGAGCCTTTAAGGCGAATTGTGGCACGCTCCAGGTTATTGAGCGACAAATATTGAATGGTATTATCATTACCATTAATGGTAATGGTGTTTACTTCGCTGGTACCGTATATCACACCGGCAATGATCTGCTCAGTAAATGGCCCTGAACCCGGGATTACATTAACTATTACGGGGCCACCAATTCCTCCGCATTCCAATGAGTAGAAGAACTCCGTGAAGTTGAGGAAATCAGCCAGTGAATCTCCCAGTGTATATGTACCACCGGGCAATGGCAAACACAGTGTATTTACATTAAAGGGACCTTCCCACAAGCTGAGACCCTCTGATCCACCACAATCCGTCTGCACATATACATGGTATGAAGTCTGAGGAGTCAGACCGCCAATGCCTACAAATGTGGTGTCCACCACTAACATGGTTCCTGTACCCGGTGTAAATCCGGCAGGGCCATATTCCACAAAGAAACTGTCATAATCTGTGATCACTGTCCAGCTCACCACCATGGAATCGGAATAAATATCAGACACTGTAAGGTTAAGCGGTGCAATACAAGGAGAAGTTTCGCGAATGTAAACATCGTCAAGACCCCAGCCATTTAAATTCCAGGAATCTGATCCTGCAGCCCTGAATCGCACCTGAAACTTGCTTCCGGCTACATCTTCCAATACCTGGAACTCGCTTACAAATTCAATGGTATTGGTTGGGGCTCCAATTAATGTATCCGAACCAAATACCTGTAATTCTGTCCATACTGTATCTTCCACCGTTTTATATTCTACATGCATGTAGTTAATGGTGGCGGTAGAAAAGTTATTCAAAAATAATTTGAAGTCCATCATTATGGTATTCTCACTGTCGGTTACGTCAAATACCGGACTGGTCAGAGAATGGCTGTAGTTTGTAAGGGTTGGACTAAAGCTAAACCAGGCATTGGGTCCACCACTGGTAGATGACGGGGGTGTGTATGTTGAACCAAATTGCCAGTTGCCCTGTCCTTCAGGGAATGACCAGCATTGTACACTCAAGCCGTCAAAGCCCTCAAAGAACGGCAGGAAAAAGTCGGCACACAAGGTATTGAATGTCAATGGGCCGCTCCATGAAGAATACTCACCGTCTCCGCAATCTGCACGGACATACACATCGTACGAAGTAAGCGCAGATAATCCGGTAATAACATAAGGCGAAACCACACCGCTGTCAGTTGGTACACCGGTGGGTGAAGTACCCGCTGATACCAGCTCAATATCCCATGAAGTGGATGATCCGCTCTCAACCCAGGTAATGGTAGCTCCGTCCTGAGAAATATTCATGGCAGCTATTCCGCTAACCGGTAAGCAATCTGCAGGCTCAAACTGGAATGCTCCCGGGTCAGGGGTGGTTGGTCGCAATACTCCGTTGAAGTCTTCTGGAGCTACTGCCGTAAAGTCCGCACCAATGCCTTTAAGCGCACTGGATTGTGGTACCAGATCAGACATTTCGTCTAGGAAAAACGGACTGCCGCCAACACCGTCAGCATCATAACCTGCTGTTTGCCAGTCTGCAAAACTGGTAATATTGCCACCTGAAAATCCGATGAATGCCTGACCGCCGATTGACTCATTACTCAGCGCATTGTTGTTGATCGTAATGCCAACACCGGGATTAGATAAATATATATTATGCTTCTGACTGGTTCCTGACCACTTCAGATGTATGATATTGTTTCTGATCTGTGCATTGTCTGATGATGAACCTAACCATAGTCCTCTGGCAGTTGAAAATCCGGTGATCTGTGTATTAACCAGCGAAAATGTATTATGATACCAGCGATAGTGATTATTGGTTCCAAACGCGTAAGAACCATATACGGTACCATTGGTATTCATGTTGTACAACTGATTATTGATCATGTAGTATGGCTTTGTTTCCGTTCCTGAAACATCCACAAAGTAAAAACCGTAAACAGTAGCCGTTGTACTCAGTGCAACATTGCCTTTGGGATTGTGAATCCGGTTGTTGGAAAACACCGACCCTGGCATATTATTGGTTACATACATTCCGTAAAACGTCGTGATATTTGCGCGCTGGTCGCGGTAAATGTCATTGCGATCGATCACTGCATCTTCCTGTCCGCGCAAATAAAGTCCGTACAGGTAAAAATCGCGAATTGTATTATTGGCGATGTGATTATTCAGTGCAAATGCCCCTGAGGTAGGACCGTTAAGGGCAAGGCCGTAATATCCGCCAATAATTACACAGTTGGTAACAGTAATATTATGCGCGGCATTGCCTGCAATAGTCGCTGAAGTTTCGCTGTTACTGGCTGCAAATGGTACTACGCCTATACCGGTGGATGTAACCCCGGCTGTGATGGTACAGTTGTTGAATGTCACATGGTGTGCTTCATTCAGAAGGTGAACTCCAAAGCCAAAAGTTCCGGTGGTAGTAGTGGATATGTTAAGGCTGTCTATAATCACATAGCTGGTTCCGTTAAACCGTATAGTAGCCCGGTCACCGCTGATGGTCGGATTAAAGGTGAGTGTGTTCCCGTTACCATTGATGGTCAGGGTATTGATCTCACTTGAACCATTGATGGCGTTCAATTTAAACTGCTCTTCAAACGGGCCCGAACCTGGAATCACATTGATGATTACCGGCCCTGCTATACCGCCGCACTCGAGATATTCAGCCAGATCGGTAAAGTCCGTAAAATCGGCACTGGCATTACCCAGTGTATAGGTGCCGGCCGGTAAAAAGTCGCACAAGGTGGAAAAGGTGAAAGGGCCTGCCCATGTACTGTTGTCGCCTAAACCACATATCGTTTGCACGTAAATATCGTAAGTGGTTTCCGGCGTCAGGCCAGTCACTTCAATGGTTGTTTGTACGGTTACCTGAGTGGACACTGACCCCAATGCAAAACCGGTTGGCCCCACCTGATAGTTAAATGCAACAAACGGGCTGTTGGGTATCCAGCTAATTGTGGCAGATACATCTGTGGTTATTGCACTGAAATTGAGCGGTGGCGCACACGATGGGGGTGAAAACTGGATGGCCCCTGCCGATGGTGAAGCGGGGCGCTCAGTTCCAAAATAATCAAAAGGTGCTACTGTGTTCAGATTGGTACCCATGGTAGCAATAGCTCCGGTTTGTGGCAACAGATCGCCATTGGGATCCATAAAGTACGGGTTGGCTGCCAAACCGTTTTCATCATTACCGGCATTTTGCCACGCAGTCATGGTAGTAAGGTCGCTGCCCATGAAACCAATATGGTTTGACCCGCCTGTTGGCTGCATGCTCAGAGCATTGTAATCAATGCTGTAGTTGGTGGGTGCAGGAGAGAAATATACTAGATGCTTGATGCCGGTTCCGGAATGCTCCACATGGAAAATATTGTTCTTCAACTCAATATTGGAACCTGCCGTGGTTTGTGAAAACGCACGAATGGAGCTTGCTGTGGCAGCATTGTTGGACAGTGAAATGGTATTGTGATAAAAGCGGTAATGGCTCACATTAGTAGTGAGGAAGTAAACTCCCCAGATTCCACCCTGCGTATTGATGTTGTATATCATGTTGTTGATAAAATACATCGGTGAAGCCTCAGTACCGGATGTGGATGTACCGTATATCGGATACACAAAACTGGAGTTGTTGGTAGCCATCCCCAGCGGATTGTGCATGGTGTTATTGGTAAACATACAACCGGCCATGCCGCCGTTGAGATACAACATATATATCGTACCTGTTGAGGTTCTGTTGGGCCGGCTGATATCGTTACGATCAAAAGTGCCATTTTCCTGGCCTCTGAGGTATAAACCATACAGGTGGAAGTCATGGATATTGTTGTTGGCTATGTAGTTATTGGCCATTCCGGTTCCGGATGACGGACCACTGAGCACTAAGCCGTAGTATCCACCCTTAATGGTCGAATTGGTTACAGTAATGTTATTGGCTGCCATCCCCGCAAAGGTGGCCGATGTGTGGCTGTTGCTGGCCACAAAAGCTGCATAGTTGAGTGAATTGGAAGTGATATTCGCTTCAACAGTAACGCTGTCAAATGTAATGTACTGCGCATTGTCCATCAATTGAACGGTAAAACCATATTCAGCAGTAGTTAAACCCAGTGCAACAATATTCAAATTCTTTATGGTTACCCAGCTTGTACCCATCATCTTGAGGGTGGCGCGCTGCTCAAAATTAGTTGACAAATACTGTAATGTATTGTCGTTTCCGTTGATGGTTACTGTTGCTGAAGGACCGGCTCCGGGGATCTGCCCGATAATGATCTGCTCATTAAACGGAGCCATACCGGATGTAACATTGATCACCACACTGCCTGTAATCCCACCGCACTGTAACACATAAACCAATTCGGTAAAGTCCGGAAAATCTGCTCCGGGGCCGCCCAGGGTATATGAGCCCGGTGCCAGAGGAACGCATAGCGTCTGGAAAGTGTAAGGTCCTGACCAGGTACTGTATCCGTCAGCGCCGCAATCTTCCCGTACCCAAAATTCGTATGCAGTATTGGGGTCAAGATTGGAGGCTGAATAGGTGGTTGTGGCAGACACAACGCCGGCTCCTACAGGTGTACCGCCGCCTGCCGCCTGAACCACCACTTCCCAGCTTGCCGATGTATCAGCAGCCGTCCAGGATAACTGTGCGCTGCTTTCGGAGATATTGGAAGCGGTTAGACCAATGGGTGGTACACAGTCCGGTATAGTATCCAGGGCAATCATCATGGTCCAGGTGTTATTCACTACGTAGTTGAAATTAACCCCACAGTCGGGCAAATTTCCCCAGTTGCGCTTAGCATCAAGTACAAACTCAATTTCACCAAACAAACCGTTAAACTGGCTCAGGTTGTTCCTGTTGTATGAAAACGTTCCTCCAGCACCAATTCCTGAATAATATTGGGTCTCACCAACACCATAAGCCGGTGCAAGCAGACGGGAAAATGCCTCACTCATGAATGCACCGCCGGTGGCTGTCATGTCATACCAGATATCCACACCGGTAATCCAGAATCCGGCCGGTATCTGTACGGTCATACTGCCCGCACAGGTTGAAATATCTGCTGTAGTGACCGGAAGTTGGTACATGGTAGGTATGTCACCGTCTGTATAGGTTACCATCACCACATTGTCGGGTATTGTGGTAAATGTGAGCGGACCAAACCAACCACTCACCTCATTATCCGGGCAGTCAGCCTGAATGTACACATCATAGGTGGTATTCTGTGATAAGCCGGTGAGTGTGTATGGTGAAGAGTCCGGGCTTACTATGGTACCATTACCCAGTGAAAATCCTGCCGGGCCGTACTGAAGATCAATACCCAGTGCATCAGGGCCCATGGCATAGCTGATCACCGCCGAGTTGTTGGTGATATCCGTAACCCCTGTAAGCGTAGGTGGGAAACATGGCGGTGCAGGATTAATAACTATAGTATAATCGTGGGTTTCACCGTAAAAAAATTGTGTACATGACTGACCGGCCGTTATTGGTGGACCAGCATATTTTCCTCTTACTCTTAAACGAGTAGTTCCCAGGGGGGCATTTATGGGGATGGTAACTTCCCCACTGACAAACTGTAAGGCTGCCTGGTTATCAACGGTAGACGCCCAGAGAAACTCCCCGGCATCATCAAAATCACCATCGCCATTCAGATCGATCCAGATGGCAAAGTACTGACAACAACTGTAGTTGGAGTTCATACTCACCGAATAGGTCAGTCCCTGATTCACCTCAATGGTGTCAGACGTAAAGTTGTGATACCCCCCTGCTGGACAGGTCGTGTTCAGTTTTTGAAACGAACCGAAAATAAATGAATTAATGTCATCGCCCCAGATACAGCCATCGTTATACAGATTGGTTGTACAATAGGTTTGGGCCTGAATCTGCCCCTGAAGTGCCGGCAAGGTTAACAACAGCAAAAGGAATCCTGAAGCTGCCAACCACCTGCAAAGTCTGAAGTGTAAAAATGGTCTCATAAAATTGATTAAACGTTAATGGAAGCACAAAAAGATTGAGAATTATAACTACCGGACACTCCGGTCTTTTCCGTGAAAATCGTCATTTCATCTGCTGACTGGTTGCCCCTTATCCAGGCCTCTTTGCTCTTGAACTCAGGCATCATTTCCTCCAGTTTGGTATATGAAATTATTGTGGTTAGATATTTTGGTTGCTTCTTAAACCCGCACAACTTTAGATGGGCTGGCTTTTATTGAGCAGGGCAAATATAATCACAGAATCCGCATAAAAAAATATGATTCTACAATTGGACGACTTTTAACAAATTTTTGCCCCCGAAGTAACAATGATAACGCTCCTTGGCAATCAATAAACGACTTTAGGGTATTTTTTCTCCTTTTTTTAATTAAATCTTTGATAATGTTCTGGGTAAATGGCCATAATTGCTTTTAAAAAATTTCCGCCCAACTTGATGAAGCTGATCACACCCTGTTTGCAAAATGAAGCGTACTTTTGAGCTGTGAATTTCGTTAACCCGGTATTGAAACCTCTTACTGTTACGGCATGGTCAATGGCTTGAAGTGTACTCTGTTAATCTTTTTTTTATTGACTTTAAAGGCTGCACTGGCACAGCAAAGCGATCGCGCACAGCAGGCCAATATTCACGTAGGGCTTGAGTTTGGCATGCTGTTTCAGTCAGACCTGCTGCTTACCCTCGATCAGGAACGACCCGACACCAACAATGTTTACCTTTTCCGTGTAAGTCCCGAACGCAGCCTTCGCTTTGGTGGCTACTTCCGCTTCGACCTCTTTGGAAGGCACTCACTCGAAACAGGGCTTTATCAGGTTCAGCGCAGATACCGAGGTACCGTACTCGAGCTGGAAACCGGCGATGAGCTGGCCTCCGAAATTATAAGAGCGCTGAGCTACGAAGTGCCGGTTTTATGGGCTATTTCCGTTCGGCTGGGAGATGATACCCGCCTGTCCAACGCCTTTGGTGTTTCCTTCGATTTTTTCCCCTCCGATTTTGGCCGCTATCGCCCTGAGCTTAATCAGGATGTCATGCGACGGTATTGGGTGCTGCCCGGCCTCAAAGCTAACGTAGGTTTTGAACACCAACTGCCCACCGCCGGAGCATTGTATCTTGGAGCCTCATTCCACTACATTTTCACTTCCATTGGCTTTATGCAGCTGCAGTACAAAGAAAACAACGCCGTGCGGGGCTATAATTTTATTGAGCTCAACGGCACTTACTTTTCAGCCAATCTCAGGTATATTTTTCCGGCTCGCCCTATGTAACCTCAATGCAACTATTCTAAGTACAGGGCATAAAAAAGCAGCTACATTTTGTATGTAACTGCCTGATTTTCAGTGAGTGACTCCAACAGGACTCGAACCTGTAACCTACTGCTTAGAAGGCAGTTGCTCTATCCGGTTGAGCTATGGAGCCTTAAGCGGCTGCAAAGATAAACGTATTTTGTCTGCTTCACAAACAATCCGGTCAAATTGTATCAGTCCCCCCGCGCTATGACGATAGCCTGTAAGTATAGTCGGCTTTGATGACTGGAGAAGGTTTTGAAGCATAGTTCTTTTATTTTTTGATCACTCTTTGTGTGCTGCGGATAACTATACACCACCAAAAACATGCTCCGCCGCAGCCTGGAAAATAGTCGCTTAAGGAGGACGCTAAAAAGCATCCCTCCCGTAACCACAGGTATACAGCGGCAAACATTGCCGCCCACAAAATGTTATGTATCCAAAACACAACACCCATGCATACTGCTGCTGACATACAGAAAGACATTGTAATCTCCCGCGCCCAACACCGCTACATCTACCGACGGGGAGGATTCACCATACGAATGATCAAGCCCGGACTGATGCTGAACAATCCGCTGGACAAAGGACTGGGGCCACTGGGCAGGTTTGACCACTCTTCCCTGGAGCCCGGATTCCTGATTGAAATGCACCCCCACCGCAATGACGAAATTTTGAGCTATATGCGCACAGGTAAAATGCTGCATAAAGACAGCAAGCAAAAGGAGGAGCTGTTGCACGGCCGCTACATGATGATGATGAATGCGGGAAGCACCATCTGGCACAGCGAAGAAGCTCCCGCCGAACACGGCCGTGTGGAAATGCTCCAGCTTTTTTTCCGCCCTCATACCGACGACCTCCCCCCTGCCGTCAGCTTTCATCAGTTTGATGATTACCACAGCATTGATCAATGGCGACTCATCGGCGGACCGGAAGACTCAGAAGCTCCGCTCAATATCAGGGCTCAGGCATGGTTTTACGATATGCACCTGATAGCGGCACATACCAAAACACCTCCGCTCCGTGGCCTGACCGGTTATCTGTACGTATTTGAAGGCAGTATTGCTCTGCAGGAGTACGGCGAAAAACTTGGCAAAGGCGATGGAATGGTGGTGTACCGCGATCAGATTAGCCTGGAAAAGCTGGAAGATGCCGACCTGGTTTTCTTTGTACTGGATGAAAACAGTACCTACTCTCGTTCCGGTGCATACAGCGGATAATGATATATTTGCCGGCTGGTACACGAACCTGCTCAATTTTTCCGACACTCCGCTGAGTTTTGCCTATGCCCGCTGTAAACATTCATCCATCGTGGTATGAAGTACTTAAACCGGAATTCGACAAACCGTATTTCAATTACGTCCGCACTTTCCTTACCCGTGAAAAAAGCCTGGGCAAAACCATTTTCCCGCCGGGAAAGCTCATTTTTAACGCTTTTGACTCCACACCGTTTGAAGATGTCAAAGTAGTGATCCTGGGTCAGGATCCTTACCATCGCCCGGGGCAGGCCATGGGACTTTCTTTTTCGGTACCCCGTGGAGTAACGCCCCCGGCCTCCCTTAAGAACATCTACCGCGAACTGGCCGATGATCTCAATATATCTCCTCCTGCTCATGGCGACCTGAGCCATTGGGCAAAACAAGGTGTGTTTTTACTCAATGCCATGCTCACGGTAGAAATGAACAAACCCGGAAGCCATCAAAAAATCGGGTGGCAGCACTTTACGGATGCCGTCATCCTGGCTCTGTCCCAAAAACGCGAAAATCTCGTCTTCATGCTGTGGGGTAATTTTGCCCGTTCTAAAAAAACCCTCATCAACCGCAACAAACATCATGTGCTCGAAGCCGTGCATCCTTCGCCACTGGCCGGAGGCAAGTTTCTGGGGTGCCGCCATTTTTCCGCATGCAACACACTGCTGCAAAACGCAGGCCGGGAGCCGGTAAACTGGACTCTGCCCCAATAAAAAAAACCGGAGCTTCCCCATTCGGGAGAGCTCCGGAAACTACGAGAACATTATGTTTTACTCTTTTCTCTTAAAAGCAATACCTGCCGGCTTTGATCAGGCAGTCTGATATGTCCTTCCTTAGCTGAACTACCGGCTGAGGCGGATACTTGGCAAACCGTTTTACGCCCATCAGCAACACGCGTTGTTCGTCTCCGGCAGCAAACGATGCCAAGGCATCGGTGGCATTTTTCACCATGTTAGCCTGAACCTGTTGAAGCCAGATTTTCAGCATGTTTTCATACAATTCAATATTGTCGCGGCTGTTGTTCTGTTTCATTTTGAGAATGCGCAGCATCCCTGACTCTGCCAGATACAGATCGATCATCATGTCTGCAATAAACAGCACAATTTCCTGATCCTCCCGCAAATTGAGTTTGCCATCCATTTCATACTTGGCGGCAGCCCCGGCTACCATGAGCAAAAGCTTTTTGAAATCACTCACCGTGCGTTGTTCAAGAGCCAGATATCCTTCCGGTTGCTCTAAAGAAGGCATGCTGGTGAGTTCCTTTTGCACTGCCCATGCAGGATTGATCAGGTCGATAGTACCTTGCAAGGCTCGTTTAAGGGTCATGCTTACACTCAATAGCCGGTTGATCTCATTAGTTCCTTCATAGATCCGGTTGATCCGCGAATCGCGATAGGTACGGGCAATGGTATATTCTTCAGAATAGCCATATCCGCCGTGGATCTGCAATGCTTCGTCCACCACCTGATCAAAACATTCGCTGCACGACACTTTGAGTAATGCGCATTCAACCGCATACTCTTCAGCGGCTTTCAACTTGGCCTGCTCAAAACTCATCCCTTCTTCAGATTTGATCTGACGCCACCGGGCCATCAGGTCTGAGGTCCGGTAAACCGCCGATTCATTCATGAAGGTTTTAACCGCCATGTCGGCCAGCTTCTTACTGATGGCGCCAAATGAAGAAATGGGTCGACCGAACTGATGCCGCTCATTGGCATACCGGATGGCACCACTTGCGGTAGTTTTACTGCCACCCATAGTCATCACGGCCAGTTTAAAGCGACCAATATTCAGTACGTTAAAAGCAATTAGATGGCCTTTACCCACTTCGCCCAATACATTCTCTACTGGCACCATGGCATTCTCGAAAAAGACCTGACGAGTAGATGAACCCTTGATGCCCAGCTTATCTTCCTCCTCACCCAGTGTAATGCCCGTGGTGCTGGCCGGAACTATAAATCCCGTGAACTTGTCTCCCTCAACCTGGGCAAACACGATCATCAGATCGGCAAACCCGGCATTGCTGATCCACATTTTCTGCCCGTTCAGGAGGTAGTATTTTCCGTCTTCCGAAAGATCAGCTCTTGTTTTGGCAGCCAATGCATCGGAGCCTGAGCCGGGCTCGGTAAGGCAGTATGAAACCTTGATTGCTCCTGAGCACATGTCGGGAAGGTATTTCTTCTTTTGCGCTTCAGTACCAAAATAAAGTATGGGCAGCATGCCTATACCTGTATGTGCTGCCAGCGATGTACTGAATGAACCGTCACCCTTGCCCAGCATTTCAAAAATGATGGTATTGGTATTGGTATCCATCAGGCCACCACCGTATTCCTCAGGTATATGGCTGCCCAGCAGTCCGAGTGCTGCAGCTTCTTCGATCAGCGCTACCTGCTCCTCCAGCCGATGGCCCCGCTGCCTGATCTCCTTCTCCATAAATTCGCTTACCGTAGCGGCTATCATCTTTTGCTCTTCGGTAAAATCTTCCGGAGTAAACAGGTCGGCCGGGCTGGTGGATTGAACCAAAAATGCCGCCCCCCTTAAAACTTGATCAGCAACGGTCATGATACTGGTATTGATTTTTATAATTAGCGAATATTCGCTGCAATGTAAAAACACTTCCCGGGAATACAAAGTTTAAACCCACTTTTTAAAAATTCCGGCTGAGAGAACTTCTAATGGAAATAGCCCTCGCAGGAGGTAAAATAGAGGAAACGAGCGATGAGTTTTCGTCATAAAAGCCCAGATCAATTCACGGGCTGCATTTCCAACATCGAAGGCATATGAGTGGAATGAATGATTAAAAATTTTGCCAAAAGGTTTAAAGGAGTAATTTTGATGTAACTAATGACCAACATAACTCAGGTACCCGAATGAAAATTTTAATTGCCGGAGCCGGTGATGTGGGCTTTCACCTGGCCAATATGCTGGCCAAGGAATACCACGACATTATTGTGATTGACAAGGACAAGCGGGTGCTTGAACACGCCAATGCCAACCTCGATGTACTTACAATGCTGGGTGATGCGTCCAGTTTTTCGATGCTGAAAAAAGCCGGTTTATCCAATTCCGATATGGTAATTGCTGCCACGGCTTCAGATCGGGAAAATCTACTGATCTCCATTTTTGCCAAAGAGCTGGGGGCCAAGCAGGTGATTGCCAGGGTTGACAATAAGGAATACCTCGATTACGGTGAAGCCGGCAAATTTGCTCGTTTTGGCATAGACAAAGTGATATCCCCAAAATTTCTGGCCGCCAAGGAAATTGTTGACCTGATAGAACAGGCCAGCCTGGTTGAGTCATTTGAATTCAGCCAAGGGGTACTGATGCTTGTGGGTTTTGCTATTGACCGACAGTCAAAAGTACTCGGCAAGACATTCAATCAGGTAAACCATGAATACCCCGATTTTATCTTCAGGCCCAATTGTATCCTGAGAGGCTTCGATACCATCATACCCCGAACCGGTGAAATGGTGTTTCAGGATAAAGACTTGGTCTATTTTGTCATTCTCAAGGAAAGTATTGACGAACTAGCCGACATCATCGGCAAGGAAAAAATCACGATCAGGAAGGTCATGATCCTGGGTGGTGGTGTAACCGGGCAGCATACCGCCGAAGCCCTTGAAGACAAATTTGATGTCACCATACTGGAACAGGACATTGACAAATGCAATAAGCTCACTGAAAAACTCGACAATACCCTGATCATTAACGGTGATGGCACCAATATTGACCTGCTGCGTCAGGAAAGTCTGGAATCCATGGATGCCTTTCTAGCGCTGACCAACAATTCTGAAACCAACATTATCTCGAGTTTGCTGGCCAAGAAAATGGGAGTAAAAAAAACCGTCACACTGGTTGAAAATGTAGACTACATCCACCTTTCACACAGTATAGGGGTGGATACCCTCATCAACAGAAAGCTTCTGGCAGCTAATGCCATATTCCGCTACGTGCGCAAGGGAAAAGTGGAAGCCATTACCGGCTTGCACGGCGCTGATGCAGAGTTGATTGAATTTGTGGTGCAAAAAAACAACCGCATCACCAAAAAGCCGCTCAGGGATATTTTCTTCCCCAAGGGTGCCATGATTGGCGGAGTTATCAGAAACGGCGAAGGGCATATACCCGAAGGAAATTTCAAACTGGAGATAAACGACCACGTGATTGTGATTACCAAACCTGACTGCCTGGGTCAGGTTGAAAACATCTTCAAATAAAATAAGCCTCCGGGTTTAACCTGAAGGCAGGCGGCAAAACCGGCCAACCATGCTCAACACGCTTATTATTTTCCGATTTTGGGGTTTTATCCTGCTCATCTTCGCCGCCTTTATGGCTACAAGCCTGATACCCTCGCTGGTCTTTAATGACGGAGCACACTGGAGCCTGGGGGCTTCGGTACTGATAACGGCAACAGTAGCTGCTTTACTTTTGTCAAGGGGCAATACGGAACGAAAACTGCTGCATAAAAAAGACGGTTACCTTATCGTACTGGGAAGCTGGGTGCTGATGTGCATCCTTGGAGCCGTTCCGTTTTTCCTGGCCGGAAGCTTTCAGTCCGTAGCGGATGTTTTTTTTGAGTCGGTTTCAGGCATCACTACCACCGGTGCTTCAATTCTTGAGGACATTGAAGCTCAACGCCCGTCGGTGCTTTACTGGCGCAGCATGCTCCAATGGATCGGTGCCATGGGTATCATTGTACTCACCGTAGCCATTCTGCCCTTGTTAGGTGTGGGTGGCGTGGAACTTTTTACGGCCGAAAGCTCCATGCCGGCCAGTGATAAAATTCATCCCCGCATTGGCGAAGTGGCCAAAAAACTTTGGTTTATTTACGCCGGCCTCACCCTGGTCAATTTTGTGGCTTACGTGGCTGCCGGCATGGGCATTTTTGATGCCGTTAATCACGCTTTTACTACCATGGCAACGGGAGGGTTTTCCAATAAAAATGACAGTATGGCCCACTTCAATGACAACCCTTTGATCATTTATATATGCGTCACTTTCATGTTGATCTCTTCCGTTAACTACACCCTGCTTTATTTTGGTTTCAGGGGCAACATCAAAAGGGTTTGGGCCAGTGATGAATTCAAAGCCTTTGTGCTGGCCATTATTCTGGCCATTACCCTGGTCACTCTTTTACAGCTCAACTTCTCCGAAGTCAGCACCCAGGGTGAGGTGTTTTTCAGAGATATTCTGTTTCAGGTTACCAGTATTCTGACTACTACCGGTTTTGCCACGGCAGATTATGTCGCCTGGGGGCCGGTACTGGCCTTTCTTTTCCTGCTCTTGTTTTTTATTGGAGGATGTGCGGGTTCTACCTCGGGCAGCTTTAAGATCGTCAGGCACCTGGTGCTGTTCCGCCACAGCATTATGGAGTTTCGAAGAGTTTTACACCCCAATGCCGTGCTTCATGTGAAGCTCGATAAAAAACCGGTTGATCCCCGCATCATTAACCACATACTGGTTTTCCTGCTCATTTTTCTTTTCTTGTTTGTAGCCGGAGCCTTAATGCTGGTGATGATGGGAATGGACTTTGTGTCGGCAGTAGGTGCCAGTGCTGCCTGCATTTCCAATGTAGGCCCGGGTATCGGCAGCGTAGGGCCGGCTTTCAACTTTGCCCACGTACCCGAGTTTGGAAAAGTAGTACTTATGTTCCTCATGCTGGCCGGCCGACTAGAATTGTTCACGGTAATCATTTTCTTCACCCCTGAATTCTGGCGATAGCTAAACCCAAATTATAGCATTAACAATGAGTCGAGTAAACTTTGGACGTATAATTAAGTTGTGGAGCATTGTACTTATGGCTTTAGCATTTTTCTCTCTAACCGGTTTATCCGTGTCGATATTCTACGGCGATTCCATGGAGTTTGTTTTTATTATTACTTGTATGATATGTCTTATACTGGGAGGGAGTGGTTATGCCTTCAGCACGACCAATAATCCTTATGTATCTAAAAAAGACGGATATATCATTGTTTTCGGGAGTTGGATTATCATGAGCTTTTTCGGGGCAATTCCTTTTATGATCAGTGATACATTTTCCACTCCCGTCGACGCTATTTTTGAATCTGTCTCTGGCTTCACTACTACAGGGGCGTCAATTTTAACCTCTATCGAATCTCAACCTCATTCTATTTTATACTGGCGTAGTTTAACTCAGTGGATTGGTGGAATGGGAATAATTGTATTGACTGTTGCTCTTTTGCCTTTACTTGGTATAGGTGGGGTTGAGATTTTTACGGCTGAAAGCTCACTTCCTGCAGGTGATAAAATCCATCCAAGAATTGTGCATGTAGCTCGAAAACTCTGGTTAGTTTATGTGGTACTCACTTTCGTTTGCTGTTGTTTATATTGGTACGGTGGCATGAATATGTTTGACGCTGTCAATCACAGCTTTACTACTCTAGCTACAGGTGGTTTTTCAACCAAGGATTTGAGCATGGGGCATTTCTTCAACATGCCGATTATAATTTATACCTCAATTCTGTTCATGTTTCTCGCTGGAACAAATTTTACATTGCTCTATTACACATTTACGGGTAAGCTTTTCCCGCTTCTCCGCAATGACGAATTTAAAACATATGCATTTGTGATCATTGCCAGTCTGGTTTTAATGATCTTGGTTAAGTTAAATTTTTCTCCATCAGGTTTTGATGGTGAAGCTACCTTCAGACACCTGCTTTTTCAGATAGTGAGTATTATCACTACAACAGGATATGCCACCATTGATTTTCAAAACTGGGGTGTGTATTTCACATTCGGCTTTCTCATTATGTTCTTTTTTGGTGCTTGCGCAGGGTCAACTTCAGGGAGTTTTAAAATGGTCAGGCACCTGGTGTTGTTTCGGTATACACTGAGTGATATAAAAAGAGTGTTCCATCCCAATGCGGTTATCCCAGTTAAAATTAATGGTCAGCAAGTTGAACCCAAGGTAATTACTCACATTTTAGCATTCCTTTTACTTTACTTGTTTTTATTTGCATTGGGTGCTTTCATTCTCATGATAACAGGTTTAGACTTTATGTCCTCGCTGGGTGCTAGTGCCACAGCCATTACCAATGTAGGCCCGGGTATTGGCAGTGTAGGCCCGGCTGACAATTTTGCCCACGTTCCCGAGTTTGGAAAAGTAGTACTTATGTTCCTCATGCTGGCCGGGCGACTGGAACTGTTCACCGTCATTATATTCTTTACCCCTGAGTTTTGGAAGTAGCCGGTGGCCATCACTATCGCTGCCACATTTTTACCACGTACTTCGTGTCGTAAAATTCTTCCTCATACCATGCTGACACCGGCATAAGCTGCCAATGTACACTTGCGGGCAACTGATTGACTTCCTGCTCCAGCACATCCCGTTCACCACCTTTGAGCAACAGCCAGCCATTGAAATTTGAATGGTGCGTTGCCGGTGAACGGAGCAGTTTTTTAGTCCAGTTGTGTATGCGCAGCGCAGGGGCTACGGCCCGTGATACGATCACATCAAAGCTTGCTGCAGGAAATGACTCTACCCTGCTGTGTACAGGGGTTACGTGGTCAAGTCCGAGTTCTGCTGTCATTTCAGCTACTGCCCGCATCTTTTTCCCGATACTGTCTGCCAGGGTAAAATGTACATCAGGGCAGCAAATGGCCAGAGGAATGCCGGGCAGACCTCCTCCCGTTCCCACATCCAGCACCTGCATTCCCTTCACTATACATCCGGTTTTCAATATCGACAAGCTGTGCAAAATATGATGTTCCCAAATGTGATCTTCGTCCCGCCGGGATATGAGATTGATCTTTCGGTTTTGGGATATCAGTTTGTGGGCATACCTCCCCAGTTGATCAACTGTGCCCTCACTAAAATCATCCAGGTATGGTCTGACGGCCGGTGGCGGTGGTATGATCATAGGTGGGCAGTTTGATGGCAGGTTTAAGTGAAGTGTTGCCGGCAAATTTAATACCTATTTGTTTGCGGAAGCTTTTTTTGAAACATGGGTTTTTTGGTGCTTAGGGTTTGGGTTCTGATTTGCAATGATAAGGCCATCAGTGTAGCTTTGGCTTTACATTTTCAGCGTCCGCTTATAGCTACTTTTTGCTTCAGGTCAAAAAGTAGCCAAAAACCCCGCCGCTACCGCAGAACGGGCTAAAATGCCATCCATGGCAGAAAGCCATCAAACTCGTGCTTCGCACTCAAACAGCGATGGCTTTTTTCTCTGCCTTGAATGACATTTTTTCTCGCCCGTTCTGCTGAGGCGGATTTTGTATCATTCACTCATTTTTAGCATTGTCAACTTTGACGTTCACACGCAATCAGCACAGACAATTGGACCGATTTTCCGGCGGCCATGGCCTAAAAC
>JBJHCA010000003.1:0-1395 GCA_050485785.1 Saprospiraceae bacterium
GTGTACAACAGTTACTGCCGGATCAACACTTAGCAGCACAAACTCTGGTGAAGCCACACCTTCTTGTAGTGCTACCGGTTTAAATGGAGGAGATGTTTGGTATCAGTTTACCGCAAGCAATACAACTCATTATATAATCATATCGGATATTGTAAATGTTTTAGGCGCTACGTCAAATATTGTAACGGCTGTTTATGAAGGCAGTTGTGGCGATTTGACTCAATTAAGCGGAGCATGCACTTCTGCAGGAGCTACCACAAGAATAGTTTCGGATTTAACACCCGGTATGACCTATTATGTAAGAGTTTATACCGCTAATACCACAGCAAATCAAGCTAACAGCTTTAATATTTGCATTGGCACTCCACCTCCTCCTCCTTCAAACAATGAATGTTTCGAGGCAACAGTTTTACCTGTAAATGCAGGTGGAGAGTGTACAACAGTTACTGCCGGATCAACACTTAGCAGCACAAACTCTGGTGAAGCCACACCTTCTTGTAGTGCTACCGGTTTAAATGGAGGAGATGTTTGGTATCAGTTTACGGCAACTGCAACTGTTCATGCAATAATATTATCTGATGTAACCAATGTACTAGGTGCAACTTCCAGTTTAGTTACTGCGGTTTATACCGGAAGTTGCGGATCTCTTACACAAATATTTTGCTCATCTACTGGCTTGGAAAGAACCTTAACCGGGCTTACGACAGGGCAAGTTTATTTAGTCAGGGTTTATACTGTAAGCACTTTAGTAAATCAAGCCAATACCTTTAATATTTGTATAACAACGCCGCCAGTGCCTCAGGGAGGTGTTTGTTCTGATCCATTAATTGTTGATAATTTAACATATACATACACTGGCAATACTGCAGATTTTGGTAATTTCCATTCTGCTTCAGATCGCCCTCCATTGCCTGCATCTCAATTTAGTTCTGGTACCGGAGCAGACAGCTACCTCAATGGCCCTGAAGCGGTGTTTAGTTATACACCATCATCCAATACTTCTATCAATGTTTCTCTTACCTCGGATGTAGGTGGATGGAATAGCCTATGGATATTTGAAGGATGCCCATTTAGTTCTATCGTTGCCTATCATACTTCTACAACTGGTGATACACGATTTTTACCTGAAATTCTCGTAACTGCCGGAACAACATATTATATTGTAGTCTCCGGTTGGGGTCCACCTCCTTCTTACAATTTCACACTGGTGATAACCGAAAACACTTGTCTAGCTCCGGTAATCACTTCCGAAGTCATTGAAGATTGTGAAAACGATGAATACTCCGTATTATTTACCATGGTTACACCTGGTTCAAATACTGGAGCTTATGGCGGCTCTGCCACCATAGGAGGAGAAACCTTTGTTGTTCCAAATGCTTTGGCTAATACAGCAGG
>JBJHCA010000003.1:1405-70741 GCA_050485785.1 Saprospiraceae bacterium
GTGCGACTTCCCTCGCGGGGCCATTTCCGATTGGGTTGCCTGTAACTATTGATGTAATTGCTGAAGATGAAGATTGTAATGGGTCTTTGGGGACTTTTATTTTTGAAGCCTATAATTGCCCACCAGTTTGTGGGGGAAATTTCTATGATTCAGGAGGTCCCGATGGCACTTACTCAGATAATGAACTTTCAAGCTGGACTATATTTCCAGATAACGCAGGAGATGTAGTTACAGTGTTATTCACATTTGTAGATATTGAAACCGCTGCAGGTGCAGGTACACTAGGTGGTTGCTGGGATTATCTCGCAATTTATGACGGACCGAATACCGATGCTCCACTAATTGCAGCATCACTTTGTGGGCGGGCTGACGGAACACAACCTTCCGTTCCTGAAAACTTTTTACAAATTGGGGATTCATTCACATCCAGCCATCCATCAGGCGCCTTAACTTTTGTATTTGTTTCCGACGGATCCGTTACACTGGGAGGTTGGGTAGCTGAAGTCATTTGTGAATCTTCAGTTACCTTCGACTGCCCCGACCTGGAAGCTGATAACGGCGATCCATGCTCTCTTGAAGGAGCAGATGGTATCGTAATCGATTGCGAATGTGCATTGTACGATTGTGCTATGATTCCCGGAGGTACTTCCGAAGAAGATGAGTGTGGCGTTTGTCTCCTGGATGGTCCACTTAACCCCGAATGGAACACTTCCTGTGCTGATTGTGCTGGTGTGCCTAACGGTACTTCCGAAGAAGATGAGTGTGGCGTTTGTCTCCTGGATGGTCCACTCAACCCCGATTGGAACACTTCCTGTGCTGATTGTGCGGGTGTGCCTAACGGTACTTCCGAAGAAGATGAGTGTGGCGTTTGTCTCCTGGATGGCCCACTTAACCCCGCTTGGAACACTTCTTGTGCTGATTGTGCGGGTGTACCTAATGGCCCTGGTGATATAGATGAATGCGGTGTATGTATCGCCGACGGCCCGACAAGTCCTGTATGGAATGCATCATGTACTGATTGTGCTGGGGTAGTCAATGGTACTGCATATATTGATAATTGTGGAGATTGTGTCGGAGGAACCACCGGATTGGATGAATGCGAAGCAGATTGCTTCGGTGTATTGGGTGGTGAAGGTATTTTCGATGATTGTGGCGTTTGCCGCTTGCCTGGTGATCCTGACTTTAATTCCACTTGTACAGATTGTGCAGGTGTAGTTAATGGTACTGCATTTGTTGACAATTGTGGCGACTGTGTAGGCGGTACTACCGGTGAGGTAGCTTGTGTAGCAGATTGTGCCGGTGTATTTGGCGGTACAGCATTTATTGATGATTGTGGCGATTGCGTTGGCGGAACCACCGGCGAGGATGCATGCGTTCAGGACTGTGCAGGCGTATTTGGCGGTACGGCATTTATCGATGATTGTGGAGATTGCGTGGGCGGAACTACCGGACTGAATGCTTGTGCAGAAGACTGTGCAGGTGTATTCGGTGGCTCGGCATTTATTGATGAATGTGGCGACTGTGTAGGCGGTACTACGGGATTGGAAGCATGTGTACAGGATTGTGCAGGCGTGTTTGGCGGGAATGCCGAAATCGATGACTGTGGCGTGTGTATTGCCGGTGGGCCTTCAAGCCCTAACTGGAACGCTTCCTGTACAGACTGTGCAGGGGTCTTAAATGGTACTGCATTTATTGATAACTGCGGCGATTGTGTAGGTGGAACCACCGGACTTGAAGCATGTTTGGCTGACTGCCTGGGTGTTTTGGGTGGCGATGCTGAAGTGGATGAGTGCGGCGTTTGCTATGCCAACGGACCGGCCAACCCCAACTGGAATTCAACTTGTACTGATTGCGCCGGGGTAGTTAATGGTACGGCTTTCATCGACAACTGTGGTGACTGTGTTGGTGGTACCACCGGATTGACAGCCTGTGTTGCCGATTGCCTCGGTGTGTTCGGCGGTAATGCTGCCATTGATCAATGCGGCGATTGCTGGGCGAATGGCCCGAACAATCCAAACTGGAACTTGGCTTGTACAGATTGTGCCGGCGTGGTCAATGGTACTTCCGAAATTGACGAATGTGGCGATTGTATCCTTGACGGCCCCAATAACCCGCTCTGGGGGGCTGCCTGTGCAGGCGAAACCTTCCAGCTTACCGGTGTTATCATGACCGAAAATGGTGACCCTGTTCCCAATGCTACTGCTTCTCTAGGCAACAATACTGCCACCACCAATGCAGGTGGATTCTTTAGCCTGGGTGTTCTGGAAGGCAGCAACGGCCAGGTCACCGCCATGAAGGATATCAATCCGCGCAACGGAGTGACTACTTTTGACCTCGTATTGATTCAGCGCCACATCCTTCAGGTGCAGGCCCTGGCTACACCTTACCAGAAAATTGCCGGGGATGTCAATAACAACGGGCAGCTTGACGTCGGGGATATCCTCATGATCCAGCAACTCATTCTCTTCTATGTCAATGACTTCCTGGATCCCTTTACCGGGGTTAAACTCAATAACTCATGGAAAATGGTTAAACCCGGTGTTAATGATCCCAACCCCAACTCATCTGTGGTACCTTCATTCGAGTCGGCTTATACCGTTACTGATCTTAGCGGAGATATGACCGGTTTCGACTTTGTGGCCATAAAAATGGGTGACGTCAACAGCTCTGCTACCGCTAATGCTATGGCTCCTCCGGCTAACACTGACTGGAGATCACCCTGGATATGGACTACCCATGACCGGTATGTTTCAGCCGGCGAGGAAGTCCGAATCGATATCCGCTCCAAAGATTATGCAGCTTTCGAAGGATTCCAGGTGGCCATTCAAACCCAGGGTATTCACCTGACAAACATCGAATCGGGCTCCCTGAATGCATGGTCAGAGCGTTCTTATCATTTGATTGATAACGAGACTGCACTGATCAGCTGGATACATACCGGTGCTGCCCAGCAAAAAAATGACGTACTGTTTACCATCATTGGTCAGGCCAAAGCCGGAGGTATGTTGTCGCAAATGCTGGCTATCGAAACGGATTTACTGCACCCACAAGCTTACGAAGCCAATCAACAGCCTTCAGGTATTGCCATTGACTTTTTGGCTACAGCTTCGGGCAATACGGGCATCCACCTTCTTGGCAGTTATCCCAACCCGTTCAGTGACTACGCCACCATTACCTTCTCTGCTGATAAAGAGGAAACTGTGGATATTACTATCTACGACCTCAACGGAAGAGTGATCGTGTTTGATAAGCTCAGTGTTACTCCGGGTAATAATCAGTGGACATGGTCTCCTGATTCCAATGTGCCGGCAGGATATTATATGTTCAGGGTGCAATCTGAACTGACCACACTGCAGGGACGACTGATCTATATGGATTAATTCGTCTTTTTCATTAGCCAAAAAAGGGCTTCCGGATATTCCGGAAGCCCTTTTTTGTTGAACTCCTAAGGTTAGCTTATGAAGTGCTCAATATGCAAACGTAATCCGCCTCACTGGATAATTAAACAAATGACTGCTTTTGATCACTTCCTCCACTCGGCGGGGTACCATATCTTCCCATCCTGTTTCATCGCTGCGAATCATTTGATACACCCGACTACTGAAAATATGCAGGTGATGGGAATCGGCATTTTTAATGTCAACAATGGCATGACTGTCCAATAAGTGCCTGTACAGAAAACGAATTCCATCCGGAACCGGCAGATTCTCAGCAGTGATTAGTTCATGAGTCCCCTCCTGACTGGCGGGGTAAAGATATACGCGTATCTGCCCGTTAAACAATTCTCCTATTGCCGACAACAATCCAATGTGGCTGTGCTTTTGGTAAGTTTCATGCATAAAAGCCGTCAACCTTCTTACACCCATTACCATGCCCAATGAACTGACCTTAAAGGAATAGAAATACTGAACAAGTTCTCTGTAAGATAGCCATCGGCTAACCATCACCGTATAACCTAATCTGTTCAGTAACTCAACCCGATCCATAAAATCCTTTTCATTTACATCGTCCTGTTGTGTGAGATACTCATAGGGGATTTCGGCTATAATTGCCGAGCCTTTTCCGGGATTGGATGACTGATCCTTTACGAACTGCTCAAAACCGTTGTGCATCATGTCCTGATGGACATTGGTATAAGGCTGAAAACTGGCCGGGGTAAGCAGCAATTGCTTTTTGTACAAAAACTCCGAACCGTGTACATTGCGGCCTTCTTCATTGAATATGCCTACCGGGCTTAACTGATGTTTCACCAAATATAGGCTGAGCAAGCGATTATCAATATGCTCAAACTGAGGGCCATTCACGTAGATCATATCTACCTGAATGCGTCCGCGTATGTTCTCAATTAATGACCGGACAAGAATTTCGGGGCGGGCAAAGTATTTGAATGATGCATAAATCAGATTGACACCTAAAATGCCCACAGCCTGTTGCTGCAAAATGGCTGAGTGATCCAGCATATTGAGATGCAGTACAACGATGTTTGATCCACCTCCCGGTTTCAGTTGAAACCGAATACCCATCCAACCGTGCCCATCTATGGTCCGGGTATAATTGACGGTTGAAACGGTGTCGGCAAAGGCAAAAAAACAGGTTTCAGGCATCTCGGTACTCAGCCGTGATTCCATCAGCTGATACTCGCGTTCAAGCATCTTGAACACCCTGGATTCACATACATACCTTCCTGTAGGTTCGGGCCCGTATATAGTATCACTGAAAGTTTTGTCGTAGGCCGACATGGTTTTGGCAATGGTGCCTGCAGCAGCTCCTACTTTGAAAAAGTACCGCGCTACTTCCTGCCCTGCACCAATTTCTGCAAACGTTCCATAAATGGCATTGTCCAGATTAATCTCCAGTGCCTTTTGTTCCGGTTCCATTACCTTATAATCGATCATAGCAGGCAGCTTATAAACGCTAAGATACAAATTCATCGCCACGTGTATCCCACAAGTCGCGCAAAACCGCCACAGATCGGAGTCCTTTGAACCCCGGTATATGCCACTTCATATACAATATCAGTTTGTCCAGCAAACCCCTTCTCACCTTAAGCGCAAAACCCTTCCTTCCAGAAATCAAAAACTCCCCCATTGCATTGCCTCGGTGCGAAACAGCTTCTTCTGTTTCCGGGTGCTTGCTTTTGGGTTCTCCTGCAATAGGAGAGGGATTATGCTGAATATTATACAGGTCCTGATCGGGTAAAGGCTCGTAGTTTTGATTTTTTATATCTTTTTGTTGGAGTTCGGCCAGCAGGCGACTTTCCTCAAGGGTAGCGGTAATCCCCTGTACTTCTCCCGAAACGAAAGTACCGTTCTCCACATGGAAAAAAATATCCTCATTGCTTTCTCCCGGCTGAATTCCCAATCCTAGCACTTCCAGTAAAGCAATAATGTACTCATGTAAAATCACCTTGAGGTCGCATTCTTCAGAATCGAGTCCGCGCAGAAAAGTATACAACACTCCGTAAAGATGCTCATCATGTTGAAGTTTACTCTGAACCTGCCGGAATACTTCAACCATGAATAATGCCCCTGTACCTCTCACAATGTCGAATGGAATCCGGCTGTAGATCATATGCGGACTCAGCTCTTTGATCCGGTGGAGTGTTTTGCCTTCCTTGAAATAGGCCACCAGGTCTATCATCATAGCCGGTCTTAACATGCTTGGGCTAATCCTTGAATTGGACTTCCTTACCCCGCTGATCACAAAACTATGTCTGCCTAACTCCGGAGTCACCACATCCAGTATCAGACTGGTTTCACTGTATTTAGTCTGATGCAGCACAATACCTTGTGTTTTGATGATCACAACCGGTTATACTAATGGGTAAACAGAATTTTTGAAACCATGGTCTGATTTCCTGCCCGGTTGGTACTGTAAACCAGATACACACCAGTCTGTGCACGTCTGCCCATGTAATCATGGCCATCCCATACAGCCTGGCCGCCCAGAGCTCTGGTTTCATATACCAGCCTTCCGCTAATATCGGTAATTTTTACAATGGCATCTTGCACAAGTCCATGAATGGCGATATGCCCGGTGTACGAAGGTCGCACAGGATTGGGAAACACCAAAACCTGGTCGGTTTGATATACTTCACCGCGAGTAGCTTCACCCCTGAATGACTGAATACCGTAAGGTGTGGCAATAAAAACCTCCCCATTCTCATGATTGATCGCAATATCAATAATGTGGTCGGAGAAAAGCGGGCTGTTAGATGTATTAAAGCGATAATCAGCTTCAAGTCCGTCAGGGCTCTGAACAAAAATGCCATTGTTTGTCCCTATCCATTTGCGGTTGCCGCCATCTATGGTTATGGTATTGACACTTTCGTTTTCCAGCAAATACGCGGCAATGCCTTCTACCTCTACTATCTTTCTGGTTCCGGGGCAACCTTGGTCAAAGATCTGTCCCGCACACTGAAAAACGATAACTCCTTCTGCTGTACCTACCCAGACCTCACCGTTACGGTCAACTGCCAGGCTTCGGATTGTATTGGTTTGCAACTCTGTATTGGAAGTGGTCAGTTTAATACTTCGCTGCTGTCCGCTTCGGCTTCCGTCATCAAACACCCATACACCACCGGTAATATCGGATATCCATTTCTGGCCAAAGTGATCAATAACCAGGTAAAAGGAGAAATTGAGGCCGGGAATTTCAAAGTTTTCCCAACTGCCGTCATTTCTGTAAACGGCCAAGGGCTTGGGGGCTCCAAAATTTGTCATCCACAGGTTTTCATCATCGTCAAAGACCATACGGCCTACACGATAACTGCCCGTGTCGCCGGCAGTTTCCATCAGATAACCCTGGCGGAAAAACTTGACATGGCTAGCCTGTCTGTCCGTTTCCAGTAATCCAAAACCAAACATCCCGGCAAATACCCGGCCGTCTGAAGGATGGGGAAGCACCTGGAGTACATCCATCGTATTGACAAGCTGTGGATACCTTCCTTCGCGGTAATCACGCCATTCGGCTCCGTTGTACAGATAAAATCCCTCGCGGTTATAGAGGTAACGCCATGACAGATCAATTGAACCTGCAGCTACCCATAATTCTCCGTCATGAGCCGTAAGGCTTGAAATTCGGGAACCGTAAGGCCCAGAAGGTGTAATATTGCGGCAATGGCCTGATTCTTGATTATATTCATGAAATCCAAACCATGTATCACTTGTCCAGAATTTTCCCTGTTCATCTTCCACCACTTCGGCAATCCTGCCAATACAACCTGATGGTGTTTCATGGATGGTTATCATGCCTTGTTGATCCAGCGTTACCAGTTTGTCGGGATATCCGTCTGCCAGCATAGCCATGGAAAGGTGAAAAGGGCCGGCATTCATGGTTAACAGAGAATACCCAGGAAAGTCAAATATCACTTCCCACTGTTGTCCGTCAAACTCATACAGCGATCTCCCCGACTCAACATAAAGCCGGTTGTTAAATACCCTCATGGGTCCGGTGGCAGCATTCCCGGCAATCCCCATCTGTTGATTCACAGGTTGCCACTGAGTAATGTCCTGCAGGTTAGATTCAGCACCTATAGATTGGAGGCCATTTTCAGTACTGATGTAGTATGAACCCTGAAAGTAAACCATAGCGTTGTGCCTCACATTGGTAATGCCAAAACTGCTGGTTTCGAGTCGGTCCAGATCATAAACCACAAAGCCAAAGCCGCAAGCCATCAACGCATAGTGATTATGAAAGTCTATCTGGTATACAGTTTTATCGCCGGTGATCTGTGCGTTGCGAATATCGCGGACAGGAGTAACTCGGTTTCCTTCCAGGATATCAATAAGTGCGCTGGAGTATGCTATCAGCAGTTTATTGTTGTGGGAGCTGTACTCAAGTACATCAATTCCCATTTCGCTCAGCCCGTTGATCTTGTTGAGTAACTCGACAGAATGGTCGCTGCGGTTGTACCGGAACATGCCTGATGTACTTGCGCCGTAAACTGCATCGGGGCTAATGGCAATACTGCTGCCAATGCGATACTGGAGGTATGACTGCCACTGACCGATAGCAACGGATGCCTTTTGGGCATCCAACAAAGAGACATCCAAAAAAATAAAGAAGAGCAGAAAAAGTAATGATCTTTTCATAACGTTCGGTGCATGGATATTAACCCGGCAGTACTACAAAATATTGCCGACTAAAGATACATTCCCGCCCTTTCGATTTCATCAATTACCGAATCGGGGAGGAGGTATCTTACTGAGCGGCCATTTTTAATGCGATCTCTGATTTCAGTAGCCGATAAATACAGGATTGGCATATTGCCGAAGTACCTGATGTTTTGATGCCCGGCAATGTCTTTGGCGGTGCTTTGCGAGCCTACACGAGGATACACATAGATGCGGTGATTGTCGAGTATATGGCGATAATTTTTCCACTTGTGCAAACTGCGCAAATTGTCCTCGCCCATAATCAGCGTAAACTCATCATGGGTATACCTTTCTGACAAGTAAGCCAGCGTATCTGCGGTATAGGATGGCCGCGGCATGGAAAACTCTATATCCGAAGCCTCCAGTGACGGGTTGGATTCAATAGCCAGTTTAACCAGAAACAGCCTGTCGTGATCTCCGGCCAGGCTTTTTTTGCTTTTCAGCGGATTGTGGGGCGATACCACCATTAAGACCCTGTCGAGATCGGTAAAGTGGGCCATGTAATCGGCAATAATGAGGTGCCCTATGTGAATGGGATTGAACGTGCCGAAAAACAGCCCTGTTTTCATGTTGTTCGGAGACTAAATTTCCTTAAAGAACCAATGTATTAAATACCGGCTGATACTTCCATGAGTGCTGTAAAAAATCCGTTTTTGTATATCAGTTCACCGTCAGCATATATTTCACCCCCGTTTCTCATGTCAGCTATCATATCCCAGTGTATGGGTGATTTGTTTTTACCCCCGGTTTGCAGATAAGCCTGACCCAATGCCATGTGTATGGTGCCGCCAATTTTTTCATCGAACAAAATGTTTTTGGTGAAGCGGTTGATGTTGTAGTTGGTGCCTATGGCTGCTTCGCCAAAAGTGCGTCCGCCTTTCATCTTCATTACACTGTCAAGCAGTTCCTGACCACGGCGTGCTTCCCACTTATACACTTCACCGTCTTTTACCCAAAGTGTTACATCCTCCACTTCAGTACCCATGAAAATTGCGGGAAATGTAAACCGGACTTTGCCATTAACTTTGTTTTCGACCGGACTGGTGTAAACTTCACCGGAAGGCATATTGGTTTGCCCGTCAGAGTTGATCCAGGTTCTTCCTTCCGTTGAAAACGTAATATCAATGTCTTCGCCCAGATAACGTATTTCTCTGGTCTGGTTTAGAAAATCAACCAGCTTTTGCTGTCTTTCTCTCACCTTGTACCATTCAGCTATCGGATCGTCCATGTGAAGGAAACATGCTCGGTACACGAAGTTTTCGTACTCTTCAAGTGACATGCCTGCCATCTGGGCAGCAGAGGTGGTGGGGTACTGACACAGATTGCGCTTGAGATCACGGGTAGCCGTGCGTTCAGAGTAAACCTGGTAGATAGGTTCTCTGGCATCCTTGGCAATTTTCCTGCGATCGGGATCAATATCTGATCCGGTGAACAGGTTGAATGGAGCTCTTACCCGCAGATAGGCATCAAACTCCTGAATTGCCCGCGAAAAGAGTGGCGATACGTATTCCAGTTGCTCATCATTGCCTTCGGTAAGCATAATCCTGTGCTGCTCTCTGAATCGCAGTTCAAAGTCCATATGGCCTCCGGCCTTGATCACCTCACGGTATATTTCCCGTACAAGTGGCTCTGCCAGCGTAGTGGTGTCCAGATACAGGCGTTGCCCTGGCTGAAGATCTACACAATAGCGAACAAGAAGTTGGGCATATTTATTTAACACATCACTTGTCATAACGCTGTTTTATCACCATTTTTTTGACTCATAGGGATATCTCTCCTCATAAGCCTTTTTAATCAGTTCGATCATTTTATCCCTGAGCGCATCTATATTTTCCCTGGAAAGTGCTGAGGTCATCACAATTTCAGCCTTCAGATTGTTCTCCAGAGTTACCCTGAGCTGCTGCTCAATATCATCGCGGGTCTCCTGATCCAGGAAATCGTCAAAATACTTCTCTCTGTAGGCATCAATTTTATTGAACACATAGAGCACCGGTTTGTCATCGCAACCAAGTTCTGAGAGCGTTCGCTGAACAGTATTCATGTGTTGGTCATACTGTGGATGTGAAATATCCACCACGTGGAGCAACAGATCGCTTTCCCGCACCTCGTCCAGTGTTGACTTGAAGCTCTCGATCAGATGATGAGGCAGCTTCCGGATAAACCCTACGGTATCTGACAGCAAAAACGGAACCGTTTCATAAACTACTTTCCGCACTGTGGTATCCAGGGTAGCAAACAGTTTATCTTCGGCAAACACTTCGGATTTGCTCAGCAGATTCATCAATGTGCTCTTGCCCACATTGGTATATCCAACCAGCGCAACCCTGATGAGTTCACCGCGTTGCTTTCTGCGGGTGATGTTTTGCTGGTCAATTTTTTCCAATTTCTTTTTGAGAAGCGCAATTTTATCCCTGACTATCCTTCGGTCAGTTTCGATCTCTTTTTCGCCGGGTCCGCGCATTCCGATACCGCCTCGCTGCCGTTCAAGGTGAGTCCATAATCCTCTCAGCCTGGGGAGCAAGTACTGCATTTGAGCCAGTTCAACCTGAGTTTTGGCTTGTGCGGTTTGAGCCCGGCTGGCAAAAATATCTAGAATCAGACTGCTTCTATCCATGATCTTTACCTTGAGCTCAGATTCAATTTTATTGATTTGCTTTCCGCTCAGGTCGTCGTCAAAAATTACCAAATTAACTTCAGCATGCTTTTCCACATAGTCGCTGATCTCTTCCAGCTTACCTTTTCCGATAAAGGTGGAAGGAAGAGGTTGAGGTAATTTTTGAGTAAATCTTTTTAAGGTGGAAGCTCCTGCGGTTTGTGCCAGAAACTCGAGTTCATCAAGATGCTCGTTCACAGTTTCTTCACTGATGTTGTCCGGTATTATGGCAACCAGCACCGCATATTCAGCCTCATGGCTTTTGACTGTCTGCTTTCCTATTTCCCACTGTTGTCCCATTCGGTTACTGTTATTCCTCTGCAATTCAAACTATTCCCAATTCAACTCCCTGAAAACTTTGCATATTCCTTTTTCACAAAGTCCAGCACTGCGTCTTCCGAGTCAAACCTTCTGAAAATGCCCTGAAGTGTCCGCACGGGTGAATGGTCAGCATGCACATGATTTTGCACATCATCAAGTCGTATCCGCTCTCCGCTTAAAATGATAAGGCGTTCCACGATATTCCGCAATTCTCTGATATTGCCGGTAAAGGGGTGTTGCTTCAATGCTTCCAGTGCAACGTCATCAATGTTTTTGGGCAGCACACCGTATTCGGTACAGATCATTTCAATAAAATGCTTCACCAAATCCGGTATATCGTCTACCCTGTCTTTTAGTGCAGGTACATCGATTACAATGACGGCCAGGCGGTGATATAAATCTTCCCTAAACCTACCTTTGGCAATTTCATCCTGAAGGTTTTTATTGGTTGCGGCAATCACTCTCACATTCACCAAAATATCCTTTTCACCACCAACCCGGGTAATTCTGTTTTCCTGAAGAGCTCTGAGCACTTTGGCCTGAGCACTCAAACTCATATCGCCAATTTCATCCAAAAAAAGTGTGCCATCGTGAGCCTGCTCAAATTTCCCGATCCGCTGCTTTACCGCCGAGGTAAACGATCCTTTCTCGTGGCCGAAGAGCTCGCTCTCAATCAGCTCAGACGGTATGGCAGCACAGTTGACCTCGATAAACGGATTGGATGCCCTATTACTTTTTTCATGAAGCCACTGGGCAACGAGTTCTTTACCGCTTCCATTGGGCCCGGTAATCATAACCCTGGCATCAGTTGGGCCAACCTTTTCAATGGTTTTTAGCACTTTGCTGATGGCTGGGGAAGAACCAATAATTCGCTGCTTTTTCCCGGTCTGCTCCACTTTCTTCTTCAACACTTTGGTCTCAGTAGTCAGCAATGTTCTGTCCAGTGCATTGCGGACAGTGACCAGTAAACGGTTGAGATCAGGCGGCTTGGCCAGGTAATCGTATGCCCCTTTCTTCACTGCTTCCACAGCGGTGTCAATATTGCCATGTCCCGATAGCATGATCACTGAAACGTCAGGCTTAATTTCCCTGATCCGCTCCAGCGCTTCCATGCCGTCCATATTGGGCATCTTAATATCGAGCAAAACCACATCGATGTTATTGGTCTTCAGCTTGGCCAAAGCATCCATACCGTCTGTAGCTTCCAGTACATCGTATTTCTCGAAAGAAAGAATTTCTTTCAGTGTTCTCCTTATACTGGGCTCATCATCTACTACCAGAACTTTTGACATAATCTACTGATTGCAATACTTTCCCAATGATAACAATATCAACGTACAGGCATACTCAACTTTTATACCCGCAGAAGCTGCCTTAAAAGCAAGTACCGGGTTTTCACTGCCCGGGTTAAACACAACTTTCCTGGGTTTCCATTTTTCACATATCCATGATTCGTACTCTGTCTGGTTACCCGGGTTAATATACAAAGTCAGGATATCAAATGCAGGAATTTCACCAGGGTCTGTAATGAACGCAACATCCGATACTTTGCCCGGACGGATGCCCAAAGCATATGTTTTAATGCCGTTTTGCCTTAGCTTTTCAATAGCTGTATAACTGGTTCTGTCCGGATTTTCACTTGCACCTAAAACCAGGGTGGTACAGTTTTCATTCTTTTCCATGTACTTTGTGTTTAAACCAGCATCCTGATCGGATCTTCAAGTATTGACTGTAGTGTTTGTAAAAAGGCAGCACCTGTTGCTCCGTCCACTACACGGTGATCACATGAAAGCGTTACCTTCATTCTGTGTCCGGGAACTATGGCACCATTCTTAACTACGGGTTTGTTCACTATGGCACCTACTGCTAAAATACAGGCATCGGGAGGGTTGATGATGGCCGTAAATTCTTCAATGCCAAACATGCCCAGATTGGAGATTGTGAATGTGTTGCCCTGCATTTCTTCGGGTTTAAGCTTCTTATTCTTGGCCTTTTCTGCCAGTTCTTTCACTTCAGCATTGATCTGCGAAAGCGATTTGAAGTTGGCATGCCTGATTACCGGTACAAGCAATCCTTCACTCACAGCTACGGCCACGCCCATGTGAATCTGCTGATGCCTGCGAATTTTATCGCCCATCCACGAACTGTTTACGGCAGGATGCTTCTGAAGTGCCGCAGCACATGCCTTAATTACAATGTCGTTAAAAGAGATCTTGACATCTGTCAGTTCATTGATGGATTTGCGGGCATCCATTGCCCTTTCCATATCTATTTCAATAGTCAGGTAGAAGTGTGGTGCACTAAACTTGCTTTCACCCAATCTGCGAGCAATAGTCTTGCGCATCTGACTGACCGTTTCTTCGGTGTACCGGTCCTCTCCGTCGGGTAGTGCAACCACAGTCGTAGCTGCAGTTTCCGTTTCATCTTTATCAACACCCCGGTTTTCGAGATAAGCCAAAACATCCCGCTTTACAATTCGGCCTTGTTCTCCGGTACCTTTTAATGCAGCAATATCAACTCCTGACTCTTTGGCCATACTTTTGGCGAGTGGCGATGCCTTAACTCTTTCATCCGCTTCATCTTCAGCATCTGATTCAGATGTTTCCGATTTCCCGGCATCTGATTCCTCACCCTTTTTCTCTGTTGACTTTTTCTTGACATCACTTTTTGCAGTCACTTCTCCGGTATCTTCCTCATCAGCTTCCTTTTCCTCTTTCTTTTTACCATTGCCCTCGGCTCCATCAGTAGCTGCTTTAAGTGCGGCTTTATAGTCTTCTCCTTTTTCGCCTATTACGGCAATGATGCCATTAACGGGCACCGGACCTTCTTTAACGCCGATATGCAGCAACACACCCTCTGCATAGGCTTCAAGTTCCATGGTTGCTTTATCTGTTTCAACTTCAGCCAGCAAGTCTCCAGGCTCTATGGAATCTCCTTCTTTCTTAAGCCAGCTAACAATCACACCTTCTTCCATGGTGTCACTCATGCGGGGCATGCGTATTACTTCAGCCATAATGTATGCTCAGTTTTATTTGAATAATGTTGGCAGGCCAAAGCCTGCTCTGGTTCAACTATCGGGTATTCCGGAAAATTATAAGCCGGAATCTCCTTTAATGGTTCGGCAAAAGTATCCAATCCATAGCTTTTTCCCGGCCTTTTTTGCACGAAACCTTTTGTTTTTCACCCTTAAAACAAACATAATAACCGATATCTCAGGAATTGATTGCAGGTTTGCCGGCTGTGATGCCCGGCCTCCTAACTTTGATTAAGCCGGAGTAACACAGAGGCTCAGTATATGCACAAAAGCTCCGGCCAAATAGCTTCAGCTTGAAAGCAAGCAATATCACAAAACAGAAAGCTTTCATTTGCATTGGCCTTATTACCTTTGTGATATGGCATATTCATCCAAAAAAATAGAACAGGCCGTTGAAGCTTTGTCCATTTTGCCCGGTATCGGGAGCAAAACGGCACTCAGGCTTGTATTGCACCTTGTACAACAAGACGAAACCCTCACTCAGCAAATTACTGATGCTCTGGCAGTGATGCGAAATAGCATCAAAACCTGTAGCGTTTGTAAAAATATTTCCGATGAGGAATTGTGTTCCATTTGTTCCAACCCGGCCAGAAGAAAAAATGTGATCTGCATTGTTGAAAGTATCAGAGATGTGATGGCCATCGAAGAAACCGGTCAATTCAATGGCGTGTATCATGTATTGGGCGGGGTTATTTCTCCTATAGACGGCACCGGTCCGGAATCCCTCGAAATTGAATCATTGGTTGAAAGAATCCGGACAGGGGAAGCTGATGAGCTCGTAATGGCCATCAGCCCTACCATTGAAGGCGAAACTACCATGTATTACATTGCCCGTAAGCTGCAAAACTACCCGGTACAGATCAGTACCATAGCACGGGGAGTGTCTTTTGGCGGTGAACTTGAGTATGCCGATCTCTTTACGCTGGGTAGATCTATTACAGCAAGGGTTCCGTACCAACAAAATGATATCCATCAAAATGAGAAAGTCATGCATTCAAACAGTGACCTGACTGTTAACCGGGAAAAGCCTTCTGCGGAAACCTACTAAATTCACGCCCACTCCTTCAGCTCCATGCCAGACTCCGAGAATTCAGCAGAACAACCCGAGATCAGTGTAATTATCGTCAATTACAACGTGCGGTATTTTCTGGAGCAAGCACTGGAGTCCGTGCAAAAAGCCCTGAACTCCCTGAACGGTGAGATCATTGTGGTGGATAACAACTCGGCTGACGATTCTGTAAAAATGCTGCGCGAAAAATGGCTTGATGTTAAACTGATTGCCAATACCGAAAATACAGGTTTCTCCAAAGCCAATAATCAGGGGATAAGCATGGCGCACGGTAAGTACGTGCTTCTCCTCAACCCCGATACGGTTATTCGGGAAGACACACTGGTAAAAAGCCTGGAGTTTATGCGTTCCCGGCCCGATGCAGGAGCACTGGGTGTAAAAATGATAGACGGAAGCGGCGCTTATCTACCCGAGTCAAAAAGAGGGTTTCCTTCTCCCTGGGTCGCATTTTGTAAAGCCTTCGGGCTTTCACGGCTCTTCCCTCGGTCAGCACTCTTCAACCGATACCACGTAGGTTACCTGAGCCCCGACGAAAACCACGCGGTTGACGTCCTCTCAGGCGCTTTTATGTTGATTCCCCGGAAGGTGCTGGACGAAGTCGGCTGGCTGGATGAAGACTTTTTCATGTATGGTGAAGATATTGACCTGAGCTACCGCATTGTAAAAGCAGGCTATAGAAATTACTACTTCGCAGATACCACCATTATCCATTACAAAGGTGAATCTACTAAAAAAGGAAGCCTGAACTATGTCCGCACTTTTTACAATGCTATGATCATTTTTGCCCGAAAGCATTTAAAATCGAGCAATGCCGGGCTGTTTATCGCCATGCTTCAGATGGCCATATACTTTAGGGCTTCTATTTCACTGGCTTCTTCATTGGCAAAAAAGCTGATGTGGCCGGTGGCTGATGCCCTTATTCTGTATGTCGGTTTAGTGGCCGTTAAGGATCTTTGGGCCTCACAGTATTTTCAGAACCCCGGTATGTTTGATGCCACCGTGTATTACATCAATTTCCCACTTTACGTGTCCGTTTGGCTCATCAGCATTTATTTCAGTGGAGCTTATGATAAGCAATACAGCATGAGGAGACTGCTTCGCGGCCTTTTTGTTGGCACTGTAATTATAGCGGCCATTTATGGCTTTCTGGATGCTGAATACCGCTTCTCCCGTGCAGTAATTGTACTGGGTGCACTGGCAGCCACCCTAGGCACTATGACCCTAAGGTATGCAGCATTGTTCATCCGAACCGGCAACCTGTATCCCGGGCAAAAACCGGCCAATATGGTCATAGTTGGTACCCTTAATGAAGTAAAACGGGCCAGGGAACTGTTGCTTCAGGTACAGGCTTCTAAAAATTACATTGGTCATATTACGCCATCAGGTACGGTGACCAGTGATGATGCCCTGGGTCCGATTGACCGCCTTGATGATATTGTGCGCATTTATAACATCCAGGAAGTGATCTTTTGCTCGGCTGACGTCCATTCTTCTGCAATTATGCAATGGATGACTAAACTTGGCCCGGCCATCCAGTACAAAATTCTGCCCGAAATGTCTTCCAGTATCATTGGCAGTCATTCCTCAGGCTCACAGGGAGAACTGTACACTATTGATATTAAATTCAGACTGCAGGAACCATTACAGCGCCGCAATAAGCGATTAGCCGATCTGGTCATTGCCTTTGTTTTGCTGCTCTTACTTCCTCTCCATATTGCATTTATACACAACAAATCAGGGTTTTTCAGAAATCTGCTTAAAGTAATTGCCGGTAATAAAACTTGGGTAGCTTATGCAGGTAATGAACTGCCGGCCAATCTACCTGCAATAAAAAAGGGGGTTTTGTCACCTATTGACGGTATTCGCATAAAAATATTGGCGGATAATACAGTACAACGGCTAAATTTGCTCTATGCGAAAGATTACACCATATATTCCGACTTGAATATTTTGTTCAGGGGATTTAAACATCTGGGAAGGAATACTGACTGATATTCAATATGGATTTTAAGCTTACCATTTCTGTTTTTATTCATGTCTTTTTGTGGGTGCTGCTTTCCGCATCACCTGTAGAAGCTCAGTTCTGGATGGATGAAGGCTATGTAATTAACTACGACAACGACACCACTTTTGGCAAAATCCGGGCAGCAACACCGGCAATGCGCTCAGCACGTATCGTTTTCATTCCGGAGGGCTCCCGTGAACGCATCAGATACCAGCCTTTTCAGATAAAAGGTTACTCAGTGCGTGGCATGTATTACGAAAGCGCCATTTACGATGTTCATCCTCTGCTGAATTACGGCTATGGCGTATTTATGGAAGTACTTAACGACCCCAATGATTTTGTAAGGGTTTACAGGTACTACAATACCGATCGTGAACGTGGGTTTTTCCAAACATTTCTCAGCCGTGAAGGTTATCAGATGTACCGTGTAAGAAACAACCGCTTCCATGAAGACTTGGCCTGGTTCTTCAACGATTATCCAGAATTATCCGGCGACCTTGAACAGGGTATGTTTAAAAGACAAGACCTGATTAAAATAGTTGACCATTATAATCGTTGGAGGGCTGGTGAACTGGTTCCTTCCGAAAACGGCACTACAGCGCCTTGGCGCGGAAGCAACTGATCTGTTTGGTTTAATGAGGTAATAAGTTTTGGGCAACACAATTTCCTTCCAGTATCCCCTTGAATATATAGTACTCTGCGTGCTTTTTGCACTGGGTGTATCCTTGCTGATCTACTTCAGAAGTAAAAATTGGACCGGGCACCCTGCCTGGATTACAGGATTGCTCGCATTGTCAAGGTTTCTTGTAGCACTCGTAATGGCATTGCTTTTTATGGGCCCGCTTTTCAGGCTTACCGAAACCCATGTACAGCAACCGGTAATTGCCATATTGCACGATGCCTCTCAGTCAGTTACCTTGGGCCTAAGTCCCGAAGACTCTCTGGCTTTTATCAGAGAAATGACCACCCTTGAAACGGATTTAAGTGAACACTACCGGGTAGAGACAATTTCATTTGGCAGCCATATAAGAAGCGGTTTTGACTTTGCATTTGAAGACCCGGAAACCAATATCTACGAAGCCCTTACCTATGCATTTGAACAGTTCGGTGATCAGAATCTTGGGGCAGTTGTATTGGCTACCGACGGAATATTCAATAAAGGCGGAAACCCGCTTTATCTTAGAACCGGTATTTCTGCACCGGTATTCCCAATTGCCCTGGGTGATACCTCCATACAACGCGATGTGCTGGTAAGAAATGCCTATGCCAATCAAATAGCCTATCTCGGAGATCGCTTCAGAACAGAAGTGGATATTTCGGCAAGAAATGCACCCGGAACGCAGACCAGAGTCAGCATACACCGCATTTCAGGAGGGCAGAGGGTTGAGGTTGCATCGGAAACCCTGAATATAGATTCTGATGATTTCTTTGTTTCCCTGGAGTTTATTCTGGAAGCAAACGAACCGGGTCTGCAGCGATATCAGATTCATGCCTCACCGGTTCCCAATGAGTCCAATCTGGCTAATAACACCCGCGACATATTTGTCAATGTTCTTGATGCCCGGCAAAAAATTTTAATTCTTGCTCATTCACCTCATCCGGATATTGGTGCAATACGGAGTGCCCTTGAACAAAACCGCAATTACGAGGTAGAGGTAGTTTACCCGGATGCTGCAAATGAAATCAATCTGGCTCCATACGATCTTATTGTTCTTCACCAGTTCCCTTCCACCCATTCATCCTGGCCTTCCATTGCCGCAGCACTCAATAACCAGCCCAAACCGGTGCTTTACATCCGCGGACAGCAAACCCAGATCAATGCCCTGCGCGATCGGCAGCAGTTGATTCTAATGCCAAGAATTTCGGGAAGTACTAATGAAGTGCAGGCCAGGTGGAATCCATTGTTTAGCTTGTTTAACATCAGTGAGTCCACAGTCAATATGATTTCCCGCTTTCCGCCGCTCCACAGTACATTTGGAGAATTCGAAACACATCCTTCAGCTCAAACGGCGGTGTATCAGCGTATTGGCAATGTTGAAACCACTTATCCTCTAATTACTTTTGGTGAGCGAAATGGGGTGCGAGAGGGTATTATTTTTGGAGAAGGAATTTTTCGCTGGCGACTTTACAACCAGGCACAGCATGAATCACAGGACGCCTTCAATGAATTGATTGACCGAAGCATTCAGTTCCTCACCCTTAAAGAAGACCGCAGGCGTTTCAGGTTGAGTATGGCCAACAACCTTGTACAGGAAACCGAACCGGTGATTATCCAGGGAGAGCTTTACAATCAGGCTTTTCAGCTGATCAATCAGCCTGAAGTAAATATTGTAATTACCGATGAAAACGAACGTGAGTACCTCTACTCTATGGATCGCACTGCTGATGCTTACCAGCTCAATGCCGGATTTTTGCCTGTTGGCGAGTACCGTTACCGGGGAAATGTAACGCTCGATGGCCGACAACATACTGATCAGGGCATGTTCAGTATACGGCCGGTACAGCTTGAAAGATATGTTACGGTGGCCAACCACAGCCTTTTGTACCAGCTGGCTGGCCAATCCGGTGGACGGGTAGTTTACCCCGGCCAGGTAAGTGACCTGAAAAATGATATTCAGAACCGAGGCGATGTTAAACCAATGATGTACCAAACCGCATCAGCTCTGCCTGTAATCCATTATCACTGGATTTTTGCCGGATTATTGTTCCTGCTTGCAATGGAGTGGGTTGTACGCCGGTACAGGAGCACGTACTAGCACAAAGCATCCATTCAACTTCTCAACAGCTCTTAGAGGGAAAAATGCATAAGGGTTTCGTTTCCATCAGAGAAATGAACTTCGTCAATGCACAACAAAGTGCTATCCCAAATAATGACACTCCCGAGTCACCACTGTTATCACATGCAGTTCATTTAAAAGATTTAATTCTATATTTACCGTGATATTAAAAGGCTCATTTTAAAATTAACGGCATGAAGAACCGGTATTTCCTGCAAGCAAGCCTTCTTTTGTGTGTGGTTGTAATGTTTGCAGCTTGTAAAAAAGAGGATCAGAATCGCGATTACATTGCATTTACACTGGATGGAAAACAAGTAAGAATTGAGCATCATGCCACCACCGAAGGAAACATTGATGCAACAGTAACTACAGCCCCCGGAACTACCACCAGGATTCTCAGTATCGGATATTTTGGCACTATTGTAGGGCTGCCCTCCGGAGGGTCATTTGGTGTATACAGCCCGCAAGACTTTGCTCCCGGGGTTTATATTGCAGATGGTTCAACCACCGAAGGATTGCTTTACTTCCCAACTTTTTTGTTTAGTTATCAGAATCAATTCAATTATGTGGTCACGCCGCAGTCCACCGGTTCGATTACTTTAACTCATGTTGAAGGTTATAATCCCGGGGATGTTATCCGTGGAACTTTCACTTTCAGCAATGCCAAAAAAGAAAACTCGAACACACAACAAGTCATATCCAATGACATTGCCATAGTGGAAGGCTCTTTCAGGGTAACCCTCTACTAGCTTCTGATCAATATGGATCTACATCAATGTTGATCCTTGACTTTCGGAATTCCTTCGAATTAAGCAACTCAGCTTTGTAGTTCAGCAGGTTGCTTTTGAGCTGCATCGTACTTTGGCTGGCTAATGGTACACGCAGCAAAACCTGATGAATATACTGATTCCTGATCCTTGAAACCGAAGGCTGTGAAGGTCCGGCCACACTGATGTTTCTTTCTTTTCCAAGCAAGTTTGCAAAAAGCCCGGCAAGTTTTTTTGACGTATTGAAATCACTGTCCCGGGTTTCGATACTGATGAGCCTTAAAAATGGAGGATACATGTGTTCTTTGCGCTGTTGAAGCTCTTCAGCATAAAAACCATCAATATCCGCTGCCAAAACGTAGGAAAAAAACCTCGAATCCGGCATCGATGTCTGAATCAACACCAGGCCACGTTTGTGCTTTCGCCCGGCTCTGCCGCTAACTTGCAAAATGGTTTGAAATGCCCTTTCGTGACTCCTGAAATCAGGAAAAAACAGCATCTGGTCTGCATGAACTACCCCTACCAGCCCCACATTATCAAAGTCAAGCCCTTTGGTGATCATTTGCGTACCAATGAGAATCGTAGTCTTACGGGTTTCAAAATCTGTAATCACCTTTTCAAACTGGCCCTTGGTACTTGCAGCATCAAAGTCAAGCCTTCCGATAGCGACATCCGGAAAACGGAGCTTTAAAAATTCTTCGAGTTTTTGTGTGCCAAACCCCATAAACCGGATGGCTTTAGAATGACAGGCCGGGCAGTTATTGGGAACCACTTCGTGATATCCGCAATAGTGGCAGCGAATTTCATTGCGAGGCTTATGATAAGTCAATGGTACATCACACTGTTTGCATACGGACGACCATTCGCATTGGGTACATTTCAATACTGGCGCATAGCCTCTTCTATTTCTGAAAATGATGACCTGCTCCCCCCTGTCTATAGCCGTTTCAATTCCTTTTTCCAGTTCGTGACTTAACTCCCCTTCATGATATTCTCTACTGTCCCTGGCTCTGGTATGAACAGTTTTAATCACAGGCATTTCGATGCCCTGGTATCTCATCGGCAGGTCAACTTTGCCATATTTCGACTTTAAAACATTGTAGTAGGTTTCCAGACATGGTGTTGCCGTACCCAGCAATACTTTTGCTCCGCACATTTTAGCACGATAAATGGCGGCATCTCTTCCATGGTACCTTGGATTGGTATCAGATTGCTTGTACGATGAGTCGTGCTCTTCATCAACAATAATGAGCTGTAGATTACTGAATGGTAAAAAAAGGCCAGACCTTGGCGCCAGAATTATACTCAAATCATTGCCTGCCCGCTGCCAAAGTTCAGTGCGCTCAGCCTGACTCATTCTCGAGTGATACACTCCGATTTTCTTGCCAAAATACTTCTCAAGCCGGCTTATAAGCTGTGTGGTAAGCGCTATTTCAGGAACCAGATATAATACCTGGCCCTGATCTTCATGGATGACCTTGTCAATCAAGGCTGCATAAATATGTGTTTTCCCGCTCCCCGTTACACCATGCAGTAGCATTACGTCAAATTGTTCAAACCCTTTTCTGATCTCCCGTAATGCTTCAAGCTGATAATCCGTCAATTGCTTAAGCACACTGAGTTGACCTTTAAAAAAACTGACCCTTGAAACTGTATCTTCAAATATGTCAATTATACCCTTCTTTTCAAGTGACTTGATAGTGGATGCATTGATACCCGGCCTAACATATAATTTGGTTTGCAGAACCGGTTCATCACTGCGGGTCTGAATAAGTGCCATAAGTGCATCGGTTTGATACGCTGACCGGCTAACTTTTTCAAATGCCTCTTTTACTTTTTCCTGATTGGTTTGATAGGGTTCAGCCAGTTTTACAAAGTTAGCCTTGAGAGGTTTATACTTTTCCTTCAACTCCTCCTTCAGTCTGGCCAATCCGGCTTGCAGCAGTTCCCCGATACTGGCCTGTACTCTTTTCCCTTCCAAAATACGCACTGCATCATGGTAACTTATCTCATGCTGTATCTGCAGTGCTTCATGCAGTAAATAAGCTTCATCTGATAAATGCGGGTAACTCTCCTCATCCAACACATCATTGATTACAATGCTGGTTTCGCTCGAAAGACGCAATCCGGCGGGCAAAGCTACCGCCATCACTTCACCGGGTGTACAGGCATAATATCCGGCCATCCACATCCAAAACTGCATCATGCTTTGATCCACAATGCTACTGACATCCACTACAGATAATACCGGCTTAACGGACTCAAATCCCGGCTTCTCATGGTGAAGGCGAAAAACTATTCCGGCAAACAGCCTTTTGTGACCAAATGGCACTTCAACCCTGGCTCCTACTCTGACTGACTGTTGCAGGTTTTCAGTAACAATGTAGGTAAATGTGCCGGGCAATGGCAACGGCAACAACACATCGGCATATACTATCGGCATCTCAATTTCACTTCTTACTCATTTTGGGCAGCCAAACTAAGGGATTTTTGTATGGTACACCGTAATATTTAACAATGAAGCCCCCGGGATTATCTTCTCTTACCCATGAAGCATAACCTGTAATACAGCCTTAAAGACTTTTTCTGCAATCAAACCTTTGGTCGAGGGTCTTGGCAGTAGTAAAGTCTGTGTGTGTTTTTGTGATATCTTTTTGTTATGCCCGCCCCCAGATAAAAAATGCCCATGAAAACGCCCGGCCACTATACAATGTTAACCTCGGGCTCAAGAAGAATTCCAAATCTTTTCTCCACCTCTTGCATCACCAGCTTAGCGAGATCAAGTATTTCTCCACCCGTTGCATTGCCGTAATTGATTAGAACCAGTGCATGCTTCTCATGAATTCCTGCGTCTCCTTGCCTGTATCCCTTCAGGCCTGTTTTTTCAATTAACCAACCGGCAGGCACTTTTATCTTGTTTTCAAAAACAGGCCAGCCGGGCAAATCCGGAAATTCTGCCTTCAACGCTAAATAATCATTGTGGTCGATTACCGGATTTTTAAAAAAACTGCCCGCATTCCCTAATTTAGAGGGATCCGGCAGCTTTGATTGTCTTATGGCTATTACAGCATGGTAAATGTCTTGTATAGTCAGTGATTGCCCGTTGGAACGCTGTGATAAAAGTTGAGCAAGAGCTGAATACCCGGTATTCAGATTGTGATTACCCCGTGTAAGCCGGAGCACAATCTCTGAGATCCAAACTTTATTCTTCAAAGCTGTTTTGAATATACTGCTTCGATAGGCAAATTGGCACTCCTCGCGCTTGTAGGTGGCCTTACGAAGATCATTGATATAGTAAAACGATACTGAATCCAGAACTTCAGCTAACTCTGTACCATAAGCACCAATATTCTGAATGGGGGCAGCACCGGCATTACCGGGTATTAGTGCCAGATTCTCAATACCTCCTAAATTGTGCTCCACGCAATAACTCACTACATGATGCCAGTTTTCACCACTGGCTATTCTGAGTAAAACACTGTGATCGTTTTCTTCAATGATTTCCAACCCTTGGGTTCGGTCAAGCAATATGAAACCCGGATATGCAGTCGAAAACAATACGTTGCTCCCGCCACCGAGTAGAAGAAAAGCCTTATTCTCTTTTCGTAACCGGGCCACTGTTACCTTGAATTCTTCAACTGAACTGAACTCAGTAATACCCGCAGCATTTTCATGCGTTCCAAAAGTGTGAATATCTTTAAGATTGAATGTGCCCACAGGATTTCGGCAGTTGTTTTTATTGAAAGCAGCGGTTGTACCTCTTCACGAGCCTCTTTAATGAACCACAGCGGTATCGCGCGTTTTCCACCCGTTTATAACTATCCGGACAATCAGCCATAATTGCTCTGAGCTGGTCTTGATAGGTATCCGGTCGTAATTCGGTTGGATCTTCGTTCGCAGGATCAATAATATACATCCAGTCTCCTTCCTGATTTCTGTATCGGTATAATTGATTACTTCCCTCTACCAGATTAATGGCAAACACTCTGCGTGTAAATGTCAGACTAACCGGCATAGCAACGTATTCATAACTTGTTCGCCGCATAGTGTACCCCGTTATCTCCCCTGGCATATACGTAATCTGTATGGCTGCTCGCCTTGGTTTAAAGGTAACAAATCTGGCGCGATCTTCCCGGTCAGTCTTTCGGACAAAACCCGTTGTTTCACTACCATCTGCCTTGGTTATTGATCCTCTGACATACCTTTGAGCATAGGACTCTGTGCTGATTATAATGAACAACAATGCAATGAGAAAATATCCTGATTTCATATTGTAGGTTTATACTGTATTTACTCGGTTGGCGGAATCCAAATTAAAAAACAATGCATTCCTGTAAATATTGCTGACTACTGGTAATACATTAACATCCCGCCAAAAAGCGTGATCATGAGTACCACAACGATAGCTATCCTCATGGATGTTTTAATATAGCGATTGAAACGTCTGAGCTCTTCTGCATGTTCAGGATACAGAGGTACAACCTCAGTTTCCATTCTTTCCTTGCTTAACAGTGCTCCCGGGTCAAAATCAACTCGGGCATCCCTTAGTTTGCGGTACAGCTTTAATACCCTTAGCCGAATAAACAAATTGGCCAATAATAAAAGTATGAATATTGCCCCGATCAATAAGAACATCATTGTTGTCATAATATGTTATTAAATTAATGCATTTCATAATGTTTATGCTGTTTTCTGTCAGCATATCAATAGCATATTTTCATTCAATCTGTACCTCGTCTCAAAAGCCCTTTACTTGGAAAATGAAACTGATTGCACCTTCAGTGACATATACACCAGGTACAAAGTTAGCCTTTACCTGCTCATTTTTTTTTGTCCGGCAGTATTGCTATTGTTGCGGTATATTTGTGCTGGCTTATTGAAAATGAAAAATACATCTTAATGCTTCTGTCGGTCATACATTGATAATACTTTACTGCAATATCATTCCCGGAAGCTCTTTCAACTAACTACCGTAGTAAAAACATTGTCCGGATACAGTGCGTTGTGTCTGGATATTTAATTTGAAAAAAAAATGGAGAACAATATTCCGAAAGGATTTTATACCCTCAAAGTTTCCGCTGTTATCCCCGAAACATCTCTTGCGAAATCAATTGTCTTCGAAGTACCTCATAACCTTACGGATACCTTTGCTTTTAAAGCAGGGCAATTTTTGACACTTGAAATTGAGATCAAAGGCACCCGGTATCGCCGAAGCTATTCAATTTCATCTGCTCCGCACGAAAATACGCTTCAGGTAACGGTAAAGAAAATTCCTGATGGAATCGTATCGGCTTGGCTTACCGAAAAGTTACAACCGGGAGATGTACTTACTGTTATGCCTCCAAATGGAAAGTTCACTGTATCGTGCGTTCCCGGTAGAAGAAATCAGTATTTTATGTTCGCTGCGGGAAGTGGTATAACCCCGGTGTTTTCAATCATTAAACAAATTCTCGAAGATGAACCCCTCAGCACTGTTGCCTTGCTTTATGGAAACAGAAATGAAGAATCTATCATTTTCAAAGACCGGCTTGATGAACTGGAGAAAAAATATCGTGATCAATTGTCGGTTACACATATACTGAGCAGACCAAAAAGTCAAAAAAAATCATGGGCTATTTTTTCTTCCGGAGGAAATGCCTGGCAAGGACTAAAAGGAAGAATAGATGAAAAAGTTGTTGAGAAATTTTTGACTGACTTTAATCATATCAATGAGCAATCAATCTTCTACTTATGCGGCCCGGGTAACTTTATCGATATGCTAAAGCTATGGTTGGAATCAAAATCCGTCCCGCGTAAAAATATTGTAACTGAGTTGTTCCTCTCCTCCGTCAACAAAACAGAATTGGCAGAAAAGACTGGTGGTGCTTCCGGTTCAGGATCAAAGGTTGTTGCTGATCTATATGGTGAAAAAGTTACTTTACTTGTGTATAAAAACCAAACCATACTTCAGGCTTTAATTGGTGGAGGATTTGATCCGCCACATTCATGCACAAGCGGAGCATGTTCAACTTGTGCGGCCAAACTGATTTCTGGTTCAGTTAACATGGAAGTATGTTTTGCGCTTGACGATGATGAAATTAAAAATGGTTTCATCCTCACCTGTCAGGCGCGGCCAATTACCGATAACGTCGAAATTACGTATGATATTTAAGCTGTGGCTCCGCAGCCGTCAGCATCTGAAAGCCGGGCATTAAACTATATTTTTTGCCGGCACCTCCTCGTATCGCTTTTTTAAACTCTAGCGCTAAAAGTATGCCACTAAGTCTTGAAACTTGAATCCCGGTTTGGTAACTGATTTGATCAATTGAAATGTAATCAGCTTTTGCAAACACTTCCACAACCTTTAATTCTTCATCTGAAAGTATCGGGTCAATTCTTAACTGGTAGTCTTCTAAAGTGTTTGCGTTGGTGCGGCGCCATTCCATTAATGATGCAATATCATTAACATGATCAAAAATTCTGGCTTTCCCAGCTTTAATCAGGTGTATACAACCTGCAGACTGTACGTCCCCAAGTCTGCCGGGTACTGCAAATACAGGTCTGTTATATTGACAGGCAAAATCTGCCGTAATCATTGATCCTCCTTGGGCTTTAGTTTCAACTACTATTAGTACGTCTGCTAGTCCGGCAATTAGCTTGTTTCTTTTGGGAAAATTAGTCCTGTCAGGCAAAGTATCATGGAGATAGCTGCTCAATAGCCCTCCATTCTCTTTTATCTCTTCGGCATATTTTCTGTGTATAGAAGGATACATCCTCCCTAACCCATGCCCTAATACAGCGATCGTTGGTATCCCCTTGCAAATACTGGAAAGGTGGGCCTGTATGTCAACGCCGTGTGCGAGTCCACTGATTGTAGTTGCCTCGTATGGTATCATTTGCTCAATCAGATGCTCACAAATCCGCTTACCCCATTCAGATGGTGTTCTTGTTCCAACTATTCCTATTGTCCTTGCATCGTTCAGATCTGCACTTCCTTGGTAGTATAATACTAAAGGTGCATCAGGCAAATATCCAAACCGCTTGGGGTATAGCTTAGAATAATAAGGAATAATTGTAATACCATTTTTTTTGCAATACTTGACTTCTTCTTCTGCTCTTGACAAGCAATGCTTATTAAGTATACTCTCGGCTGAACTCTCAGGAAGTTTAAACTCCTTTATGAGTGTTTGGCGACTTAAATGAAAAATATTGCTTGTGCTGCCGGCTTTTCTGATTAGTTCTCTGCCTCTGATCGGTCCAATATAGGGCACTTGGGATATCGCAATCAGATTTACAAGCTCAGTTTCAGCACATTTGTTTGTCATTGTGAGCATTCCTGCATTGTAATCTGTCTCAACCAACATCTTGATTAGCTTTCTTTTTTAACTTAACCATTTCATGCCTTCAGGCCGTTTACATGTAATCTCTTCAAAATTACTTTTATGTGATCAAGTGGCTTTTACTAGTTTAATTACGCTTCACTTTTTCCCATCATTGGAAACTGCAGTCATTTTCCTATTTTAACCCTTTAACATTTTCTCTTCACTTCTGTAAAGCTTCCATCCATTGCTCAGCCTGACAATTTACTACCTTATTTTCTCCCCCCAAAGGTATTGCTTTTTTCTGGTTGAAACAATTTGTTTCATCATTTTTCCATTTGTTTCTTGCTCTTTTTTGTCAACTTCCTGGTTTTACAATAGCTTATTAGCTTCAAACTGCTTTTGTTTAAATTGGAAACCCTATTTTTACCTGGTCTTAGAAATAGCCTCCTTTAGCTTTTAAATGCTGTCTGTTTTTTGTTGTTGAATCATATTAATATTTATTATATGAAACCATTTCAAGCTAATTTATTGAACGCCTTTCTTTTAATTTCCATGGGCACTTGGGCAATCTTTGAAAGTGAAGGAGCGAGTAATACTGTTTATATTACGCCTGCTGCTGGCTTATTGTTACTAGCCCTCACACCTGGAGTGAAAGCTGAAAACAAAGTTATTGCACATATCGCAGTCTTATTAACGCTGTTATTGGTGCTTTTGCTGGCTATAATAACTTTCAGACAAAGTGGAACCGCCCTGCTTAGAGTAGGTTTACAATTGTTTGGCGGGGTGTTGGCTATGGTAGTTTTTATTCGCAGCTTTATTCAGGCCAGAAAAGCCCGGATATGACTTTTAATAAGTTAAAGGTTCTGTTTTTTGTGGGCATTGTGTTTAATGCCTGCCTGCCGCCTGATGAACCTGACAACTCGTTATCATTCAACTTGAACAATTCGCTCCATCAGCAAATTGTTACCTGGCAGAACAGCAGACTTGCAGATAGCCTCATTATATTGCTGCAACATGACATTCCTTCCGTACGTCATAATGCCATCAAAGCATTGGCTTCTGTTCAGGATACTGCCTCTTTAGATCAACTGGCTGATCTTTTAATGCATGACCATATTGAACAAAATCAATTGTTAGCGGCTTACGCCATAGGGCAATTGAGTTATATACGGTCATCTGGATATCTAATGGAAGCCTTCAATCCTGTAGTTGATCGAAGTATTGATAAGGAGCTTAACGGGCTTTTATTGGAAGCCTTGGGAAAATCTGCTGACCGTTCAATACTGGAGCTGATAGTTTCAGCAAAGCACTATGCCTCAGCCGATTCGGCATTATGGCGCGGACGTGCTATGTCATTACTTCGTTTCCTGAACAGAGATATCAGAACATTAAAATCTGATGATCATGCTTGGAGCATTCTGCTTAACCCTGACCTGCCGCCTATGGCCAGGTTATATGCAGGATCATATCTGGCGAGAATCCCGGATTATACAGGAGTAAACCATACTGCATCTGATGTCCTGGATATTCTGAAATCGGAAAAAAATCCCCATATCAAATCAATCTCTGCATTCACCCTCAGGCACTTTCTCTTGGATACGCTGGCTGATAATATTTGGAGCCTTTATCTTGCAGACCCCACACCTGAATTTAGAATCAACCTGATCAGGGCTACTTCTAGAAGTTCACCTGATACTTTTTTCAATCTTTGGAAATCTGCACTGCTGTATCACAATTTACATCTGAGCAATATCGCTTCCGAAGTTATTCATTCAAATGCCATAAACCTGAACCCGGATTCGCTTTATCAATTGCTTCAAGACAATTTACACTGGCTGTCATGGGCTGAAATTGCTGCTGCTGCTCTCATCGCATCTCAGGGTGATAAAAGACAAAATGTCAATAACCTTGTTTTAAACAAGTTTAACGAAACACTCAATCTCTATGAAAAAGCCCGTTTGATAAATACTCTGGGAAGCATCCCTGAAAACATTTTTGTTATTATGGAGGCTGCTTTAAGTTCTCAGGCGTCTGTAATCAGAACAACAGCAGCAGAAGTCTTGATTAACTCAACTAAATCGCCTCAGCCTCTCCGGGCTGCAAACAGACACCTGGCTGATGACTCAATACTTCAAACTCTCCAAGCAGTTATTGAACATCATGATCCGGCTATACTGAGCAAAATTGCAACTGCTTCCTTAAATCAGCATTTTTACGTAAACAACATTCCTAACATTGAACAAATATTTCTCGAGGCAAGAAATAACACTACTGTTCCAGATTATGTGGAGGTGTATAACCAACTTACCCGGGCGGTCTATGGTCTGCAGGGAAAATCAGATTTCAAAGCGCTCGAAATTAAAGACTCAAGACCTCTTGATTGGTCTGAAATTCTGCGGTTGTACAAATTCAAACATGTCAAAATTAATACCACTAAAGGCATTGTTACTCTTGCCTTAAATTGGGACAATGCCCCTTTAACGGTTGTAAACTTTCTCAAACTGATTAACCAAAATTTTTACGACAATAAAGTTTTCCATAGAGTCGTACCTAATTTTGTTATTCAATCGGGATGTAGCAGAGGAGATGGCTGGGGAAGTGCCGACTATACAATACGCTCTGAACTTGGCCCGGTCTATTATGATCGTGAAGGCCTTGTTGGAATGGCTTCCCTAGGAAAAGATACTGAAAACACGCAGTTCTTTATCACGCTTATGCCCACTCCTCACCTGGATGGCAGGTACACCATTTTTGCCGAAGTCATTAACGGATTCGATGTTGTCAAATCCATAGAAATCGGAGATCGGATTATTAATATGGAAGCAATCACCGCAATTGATCCATTCTGATCACTCATCTTTTTTTAGGAAATCACTTCCATTTAATGTTGCAACCGGCACTGGGGTAATGTGGCTCTGGAACAGACTTTCCCTGTAAAACTAAATCAATGGCAGTCCTAAGGTCTTTTCCGGTAAGCGGTTTATCATTTTTTGGCCTTGAATCATCCAGCCTGCCTCTGTATGCAAGTCTCTTGCCTTTGTTAAAAAGAAAAAAGTCAGGGGTGCACGCTGCATCATAGGCTTTGGCAACACTCTGATCCTCATCATAGCAATATGGAAAAGGGTACTCTTCTTTTTTGGCTGCCTCTTTCATTTTTTCAGGGCTGTCCATTGGGTATTTTTCAACGTCATTTGAACTTATTGCAATAATTTTTAATCCTTTTGGCATGTATTCTCTTGCTATGGCTGATAGCTCAGGATTTACATGAATCACATACGGACAGTGATTGCATATAAACATGACTAATACAGGTCTGTCATTGGCATATTCATACAAATCAATCACTTTGCCGCTAACAACATCAGGCAGTGTAAACTCAGGTGCTTGAGTTCCCAGTGGTATCATCGTTGAATCAGTTAATGCCATAATTGTTGAGTATTAAATTTCAGTTATTTACAATCCGGAGCGATTCCATTAACATAATCTTCGATTATCCGAAGTGAGGATGCGAGGTAGGCTCCGTCAAATCCAGTGATGTCATCATAACCAATCAATTCACTGTACTGTTTCTGAAAATATCTTGAAACAGGTAGATAACTCCAGTGCCATTGTTCTTCAAAATGACCCGTCGGCCTGTCATCGCCTTTGGCTGAATACGGTTGACAAAACCCATATGTTGGTCCGTGTTCCCTCAACCATTGGTATACCTTCAAACCTTCGTTACTCCTGAAATAGGCAGGGCTTAAGCTGTTTAAATCAATATCTGTGCCCCAGTGATGGCGTGATGTGCCTGGCATGGCTGAATACTTCAAAATGGCTTCAGCCCTTTCCTTTTCTGACACAATCCTGCTATAGGTTCGCCAGTTTTGCCTTCTGCCATTCCATTTGCCTTCCCATATCCTTACCTGATGGTCAAAAGTCCTGAAGCCGGATATGATCACAAGTTTTACTCCATCAGCCAATCCTGCTTCATACATCGCAATAAATGCATCATACACTTCTGCCCTGAGATATATTTGTCCGTTTCCTCCATGTTTCGAAGCCACAGTCACAAATCGTTCATCTCCTTCTGCATTGATTTGACCCAGCAGATCTCCTTTGTCAATCTCCATCATCTGTTGTGCATCCTGGTACAAACTTAAGCTGCAATGCATAATTGCACTATTGTCAAGCATTAAACGATCAGAAAAACTTCTTCCCTCGTTGCCCTCGGTATCAGAAAACACATATACCCTGCCTGTCACCATGATAAGTATGCAGATGGCTGTTATTATCATTGACTTCAATAACATTTTCAATTCGCCTATTCCCACTTTCTTCGTATTTTCGTAGTCGGATACCTTCCGCCAAAGGTAAGGTTTTCAACAATACTCATTATTAGTGGCTATGCTTAAGCAATCTCTTGCTCAAAAACAACTGCAAAAATTATCGCCGCAGCAGATTCAATTGATGAAATTGCTTCAGGTACCTACGGTAGCACTTGAGCAAAGAATTAAAGAAGAGCTGGAAGCTAACCCCGCACTTGAAGAAGGCTCTGAATTGAATGACGATCCACTCGAAGCCCCTCAACAAGATATTGATTCAAGTGAAACACCTTCAGAGTATGAGGATAGTGAGGAGTTTGAAGCTGATCCCAACGATAATCTGAATGATTACCTGGATGAAATTTTAGCGGATGAGGACTCCTCTTATAATTATGAATCCAGATTTAATTCTACGGGAGAAGACAATCAAAAAACCATCCCTATCCCACTGGAATATACGTTTCAGGAGCATCTGGAAAGACAACTTGGGATGATTGACTTTGATTCCGAAATACATTTTCTCATTGCTAAACAGATCATCGGAAGTATTGATGAAGACGGCTACTTGCGTCGTGAACCCATTGCTATTGTTGATGACCTTGCTTTTACTCAAAATGTTATCGTATCAGAAGATCAGGTTCTGGATATTCTTGCAAAAATCCAGCAGTTTGATCCCCCGGGTATTGCGGCCAGATCATTGCAGGAGTGCCTGATACTCCAAATTAATGCCCGGCTCAATAAACATGGAGACCTTATTGCCGATGACCAAAGACCGCTTTACCATAAAGCACGCCTTTTACTTCAGGATCACTTCCCGCATTTTATTAAAAAACACTATCATAAACTGACTACTTTACTGGGAACTGATGATGAGGGTCTCAAGGAAATTATTGACATCATTCTAAAACTCAATCCCAAACCTGCCGGTGCTTTTGTTACCGGAAGCCGAAGTATGACTCATTATATTGTTCCTGATTTTATTGTTGAAAATAAGGACGGCGAACTCGATCTCATCCTCAACAGCAGAAATGCCCCTGAACTGCATGTTAGCGATGCATACAAGGAAATGCTTAAAGCCTATAAAGACAATACCGGCAAGCAAAATGATGCGTATGTATTTGTAAAAAACAAAGTAGATGCTGCAAAGTGGTTTATCGATGCCATCAAGCAACGACAAAACACTATGTACCGCACTATGTACGCACTGCTTCAGCTCCAGAAAGAATACTTTGTAACCGGCGATCCTAAAAAGATCCGACCTATGATTCTCAAAGATATTGCAGACATGACAGGACTCGATATTTCTACTGTTTCAAGAGTTGCCAACAGCAAATACGTGCAGTCTGAGTTTGGCACTAAACTGCTTAAAGAGTTTTTTAATGAAGCCATGCAAACAGAATCCGGAGAGGAAGTCTCTACCATTGAAGTAAAACAGTTTCTCTCAGAAATCATTGGTAAAGAAGATAAGCGAAAACCCCTCAGCGATGATGCCCTTAAAGACTTACTCCACGAAAAAGGATACCAGATTGCACGTCGCACCGTAGCTAAATACAGGGAACAACTCAACATTCCCGTGGCTCGTTTGCGCAAAGAACTTTAATATGTTAAATGCTGTATCCAGGGTTATTTCTGTCTTGATGCACCCCTTCTTGGTTGGCATTTATGCCCTTTTGCTTTGTATAGCACTCAATACTTATGCTTTTGGAAGCCCTGATATTGCCACTCAACTGCCTCTTATTGCTCAATTTGCTTATATAACCGTTTTCCTGCCAATTCTCGGCATTATTGTCCTGCGATATACAGGCATAGTCCATTCATTTTCAATGCAAAACAGAATGGAACGTATCGGGCCACTCATGCTGGCCTCACTCTTCTACTGCTGGGTTTTTATCAATTTTAATGCTGCAGGTAACCTTCCTGTAGCTGCAAAAATTCTGGCACTGGGTGCTGTAATTGCCGTGTTTGCCGGCTTTATCGCTAACTTGTTTGTCAAAATTAGCTTGCATTCAATCGCAGCGGGTGCTCTCCTAATGTTTACCATGCTAACTTTCTATCCTGCTTTGCAATTGGACAGCGGTTTTATAAAGTTCTCTCTGTTTTTTTGGGATAACATTTTGTGGGCACAGTACCACATTTTAGCGGTTGTTATCCTACTTGCAGGGTTAACACTCTCGTTCAGACTATGGTCAGGAACTCACAGCTCCTCAGAAGTCTGGACCGGCTTTTTCATTGGCATAGCTGGTATTTTTTTCAGTTTCCGATATTTTATTCACTACTGATGAAACCCGGTAAGCTGTTTCTTATTCCCGTACCTCTTCATTATGAAGCAGGCCCTTCTTTAACTGTTCATGATAACCGGGCAGTCAAACATATTGTCAACTTCATAGCCGAAAACGCCAAAACTGCACGCAGACATCTCGTACAACTTAAGCTGAACACACCCATTCCCGAGCTTAAAATAGAACAGATTGACAAGCACCGACCGCACTTTGAGCAACTGCAACTTCTCAAGCCTCTTGAACTGGGCATGGATGTTGGCCTCCTATCTGAAGCAGGGTGCCCCGCATTTGCCGACCCAGGAAATGTTTTTGTTAGCCGGGCTCATCAGCTTAATGCTCAAGTTATACCTCTTGCAGGACCCAATGCACTAATGCTGGCACTCATGGCATCAGGCCTTAACGGTCAGCATTTTGTTTTCCACGGTTATTTGCACAAGCAGGTATCACACCGTATACGCCAGCTCAAACAATTACAGCAAATTTCATTGTCAGCAGGTGCGGCCCACTTTTTTATTGAAACGCCCTTTCGCAATGATCAGCTTATCGATACCGTACTGAAACACGTAAGTCCGGGTTTGCGCTTCTGTATCGCTGCTAACCTGACTTCCCCAAATCAGTTTATCAAAACTATGACCATCAATGAGTGGAATAAATTTCAACGCCCGGTCTTGAATAAAATACCCGCTATTTTTGGTTTAGGAGTTTAGTTGCAGGTTTTCTGATTATCAGATACAGATTTTTTTTCCTTGCATTGGTAAAAAAAAAAGCAGTTAACTTTAATGCCTTTAATCATTAAATCCAAAAGTCATGAAAACTCCTTTCAGTTTATCATTCCTCTTGCTGGCACTGTTTCTTGCTGCCGGCACCCTCACCTTTACCTCATGTACAAAAAAGGGCTGTACTGACTCTCAATCTGACAATTACGATCCGGATGCCAAGGAAGATGATGGTACTTGTATTCCGTGGAAAAACAAATTCATTGCTTCCTACACATTTACCGAATCTTGTGACGGATCTACACCTGCAACCTATACTTTAACCATAACTCCTTCAGCATCCGCTGAAAATAAAGTAATTATGACCCTTAGCGATGGCGTTGCTTCTTTAGCTTTTACTGCAACAGTTACCGGGGAAACCAGCCTCCAGATAGAAAACCAAACCGTTAATGCCGGGGGTATTTCATTAACAATTCAGGGAAGCGGCAGTATTGCTGGTAATACACTTTCGCTCAATTACATTGTGAGCTATTTGGGAATATCAGAAAATTGCTCAGGTACAGGTATTAAGCAGTAGCCTTAAATTATTGCTCAAGCTAAAAAGCCCCGCAGAATAGATCCTGCAGGGCTTTTTTTATAATCCCGAATTCTGGGTTAGAACTTCGTAATGTGGCATGAAAGGGCGATAAAATAATCAGTTTCGTGATTTACCCATAGTCACAACTATGATGAATGAGCGAAATCCAGCTAAGCGACTTGTTTTGAAGCCTTTTCAACCCAGAATAAATATTCTAATCCATATTCCGGGCTCAAACAAAAAGTTATCCCTCCAAAGCAGCAACTCCGCCAACAATCTCTGACAGCTCTTTGGTAATGGCTTCCTGACGTGCTTTGTTATAATTGATCCTCAACTCTTTAAGCAGGTCATTGGCATTTTCAGTGGCTTTGTCCATGGCTGTCATTCGCGCACCATGCTCTGAGGCAATGTTATCCAGCAAAAATCTGAAAAACTGTGTTTTCAGTATCGATGGTACCAGTTCTTTGAGAAGGTACTCTTCACCGGGTTCATAAATGTAATTGGCAATGTACTTGCCCTCTTTTACATCCCCTTCGGTAGTCGGTTTGGGAACAGGCAAAAATGGCTCAGATTTGCAAATTTGTACTCCGGCATTCTTGAATTGACCGTATGCCACATCTATGGCATCAAATTGACCTTTGGCAAATGCTTCCATCAGCAATTCGGAAACCACCGCAGACCCGGCATAGCTTATATCCGAGAGCAGATCAATATAATCCTTGATAATCGGCCCGTTAAATCGCTTCTTGAAATAGTCATATCCGCGCTTGCCTATGCACAGCAAAGTAACCTGCCCCGCATCATGCTGAGCAGAATATTTGCCGTTAAGCAGCTCCATGGCAGCCTTGATGATATTGGAATTGAACGCACCGCACAAACCTTTGTCTGAAGTGATCACCACAATCAGTGCCTGATTCACAGTCCTGTCCTCACCAAAAGATGAACTAAAGTCACCTTCAGTACTGGCAAGTATGTTGGAAAGCATCTCATTCAGCTTGTTGGAATACGGACGCATCTGTACTACAGCCTGCTGAGCCTTCCGCAACTTGGCAGCCGATACCATTTTCATCGCCTTGGTAATCTGTTGGGTATTGATTACCGAACTGATCCGCTCCCTGACTTCTTTTAAGTTTGCTCCCATCGCTTTATTTTCTATGAACTGACTGCCGGGCCGTCATCAAATGAATTTTAGGCAAATTGCGGAGCCAATTCCGCAGCCAGTTGCTCAAGTTTATCTGTGTTCTCCTTGGTGGGCTTGCCGGCAAGGAATGACTTCAATACTTCAGGATGCTTTTGCTCCAGTGTCATGAGAAACAATTCCTCAAACGCCTGGATCTTGTTCACCGGCACTTTCGAAAGCAATCCCTGGGTTCCAAGGTAAATGATGGCTACCTGCTTCTCTACAGTAAGCGGAGAGTATTGGGGTTGCTTGAGGATTTCTACATTTCGCTTTCCTTTCTCAAGTACCGAAAGCGTAGCTGCATCCAGGTCTGATCCAAACTTCGAAAAGGCTTCCAACTCGCGATACTGTGCCTGGTCAAGTCGCAATGTACCGGCTACTGCCTTCATACTCTTTATCTGGGCATTTCCTCCAACCCTGGAAACCGAGATCCCTACATTGATTGCGGGGCGAATACCTGCATTAAACAAGTTGGACTCAAGAAAAATCTGCCCGTCGGTGATGGAGATCACGTTTGTAGGTATATATGCCGAAACGTCTCCGGCCTGCGTTTCAATTATGGGTAAGGCCGTCAGTGAACCCCCTCCTTTAACTACTCCTGCCTGAACAAGTGACTCCGGAAGGTCATTCATCTTCTGTGCAATCTCATCATTATTGATAATCTTGGCTGCGCGCTCCAACAACCTTGAGTGAAGATAAAACACATCACCGGGATATGCCTCACGCCCCGGAGGACGACGAAGAAGTAATGATACTTCGCGATAGGCAACAGCCTGCTTGCTCAAATCATCATAGACTATCAAGGCAGGACGTCCGGTATCTCTGAAGTATTCGCCAATGGCCGCACCCGCAAATGGAGCATAAAATTGCATGGGAGCGGGATCTGAAGCAGATGATGCCACTATTATCGTATAGTTCATCGCTCCATTCTCCTGCAGCGTCTGCGCCACATTGGCAACCGTTGACGCTTTCTGGCCACAGGCAACATATATACAATATACAGGCTCACCACGCTCATAAAACTCGCGCTGATTAATAATGGTGTCTATGGCAATCGCAGATTTTCCGGTTTGGCGGTCACCAATGATCAACTCTCTTTGACCTCTGCCAATCGGAATCATCGAGTCAATAGCCTTGATCCCAGTCTGAAGTGGTTCATTAACCGGTTGACGAAAAATCACACCAGGAGCGATCCGCTCAAGTGGCATTTCATATTTGGTGCCGCCTATCGGACCTCTTCCGTCAATCGGGTTACCAAGCGGATCTACAACTCTACCCAGCATCTCCTCGCTTACATTGACCGATGCAATCCTGCCGGTTCCGCGTACTTTAGAACCCTCGCGAATTCCGTCTCCGCTTCCCAAAAGCACCACACCAACATTATCTTCCTCCAGGTTGAGGGCAATAGCATTGACACCGGTTTCAAATTCTACCAGCTCTCCAGCTCCAACATTGGTGAGACCATAAACACGGGCAATTCCGTCTCCAACTTCCAATACCGTACCAACTTCTTCCAGTTCCGCCGCTGTCGTTACCCCGGCAATTTGTTGTTTGAGTATTGCTGAAATCTCCTCGGGCTTTACACCTACCATAATACTTTACAGTTAATGATTATCAATTATTCTCTTTCCGTTTAATGATACTACGCCCGGCTCATCCGCGCCCGCATCATCTCCCTTTTTATCCTATCAAGCTTGTGTGCCACACTGGCATCGTAAAGCTTATCTTCTATCTCAATTTTAAAACCCCCGATGATATCTTCATCAACCTGAGTTATCAGATCTATCTCTTTACCCTCAAGTAAAGTTGACTTTACCCGGTCAGAAATATCTGCAACCACACCATCACTAACCGGTACAGCTGTAGTCAGCAATACAGTGGCAATGTTGTTCTTTACTTTGTATTGTGCAATAAAAGCTGCGGCAATGTCAGCAAGGTACATTTCACGACCCTTTCTGAGTATCAACCGGCTAAATTTCATGCTGGCGTCATTAAATCGCCCGCTAAATACTTCGTCAAATATCCTTGACTTAACGTCAGCCTTAATTATCGGACTCTTTAGCATCAGGGCAAAATCGCGAACTCCGCTTACCGCAGCAAAGTACTCCATGTCACTATACACCTGGTCAGACACCTGCAATTCCACTGCCAGATCAAGCAGTGACTTGGCATATCGGGTCGCTATACGGGTTGAAGACATCGTTTTAGTTGAGTTTAACTTCTTCTATCAATTGACGTACATAAGCCTCCTGGTCAGCAGGAGATGAGAGTTCACGTCTCAGTACTTTTCCTGCAATCTCAATGGATAATTTGGCAGCTTCGTTCTTCAACTCACCAATAACAGCATTCTTCTGCTGCTCAATTTCCTGCCGTGCATCTTCAATCATTCGACTGGTTTGTTGCCTTGCTTTTTGCTCGGCATCCTGAATCATCCGTGCACCCATGTCCTTGGCTTCTCTTAGCATATGGCTTCGCTCTTCTCTGGCCTGTGCTAATAGCACTTCGTTCTCAGATTGCATCTTGGCCATTTCTGCCCGGGCAAGCTCAGCTGCTTTTAAAGCCTGTTCTATATTGTGCTCCCGCTCCTTCAGGGCATTGGCAATAGGCTTAAATGCATATTTGCCTATTACTATCCATACAAGTGCAAATATGAGAACCGACCAAAATAACAGGCCAATCTCAGGTTGCATCGGACTAAAATCAATTAAAAAAATCATCGCGTCTTACGTTTTACATCACTTAACTGAAAGCATGGCCGCAACCAACCGTTGTCGGCCATACCCTCTGAATTCTTTGGTAGGTTCTAGCTTACCAGTGCTACTACAATGGCAAACAGTGCAGCTCCTTCTACGAGGGCTGCAGCAATAATCATAGCAACACGGATGTCGCCTGTGGCTTCGGGCTGACGGGCTATAGCCTCCATAGCTTTTCCGCCTATCTGTCCAATGCCAATACCGGCTCCAATTACTGCTAAACCCGCTCCAATAGCTGAAAGACTCATAATACTAAATTTATGATGTGAATTAATGATGCTCTTCAATTGCGCTTCCGATATACAATGACGAAAGCAATGCAAAAATGAACGCCTGAAGTACTGCTACCAATAACTCCAGAAGGTTCATCATAAACACAAAGGGAATGGCAATGGTAACTCCGCCTATAGCCCCGCCTATGTTGTTACCACTCTCGCCCATTAAAAATATCAATCCTACTAAGCTGAGAATAATAATGTGGCCTGCCGAAATAATGGCAAACAAACGTATAAAAAGGGTTGCCGGTTTAATAAACATCCCTGCTAGCTCAATAGGCATTAATATGATCCTGATTGGTATTGGAACTCCGGGCATCCAAAATATGTGCTGCCAATAGTGTGAATTACCATTTATAGTTACCAGAACAAAGGTGAATAACGCAAGTGCTATAGTTGTACTGATATTGCCGGTAACATTGGCACTCCCCGGAAATATCGGAATGAGCCCCATCAGGTTATTGATCAGGATAAAGAAAAACAACGACATGATGAACGGCATATACCGCTCGTAGTTTGGGCCAATGCATGGCTTTACTACTTCATCACGCATAAAAAGAAATACCGGCTCAAGCAATGACTGTATCCCTTTTGGAGCATGGCCCGCTCTGGTCTTGTACCGCCCGGCTATCACAAAAAATATCCAGGCCATAAACAGGGCAGCCAGCAAAAGCGAAAAAACATTCTTAGAGATCGAAAAATCAATCCAGCCACTCATCGCAAACAGTGTGCTGGCCCTTTCTACCTCTATTTCCTCGCCACTCGATAACCTTGCAAATTCCTTGTACTCATATACGAGATTCTCTTCGATACCCATAGTTGTATCTGCCCGGGTAAAGAACTTCTCAACTTCGGCTTCTCTGTCAAATTCCTGCCCGGACTTTATGCGTTTTACAACCCCGTAATCCATCACATACCCGTCGACTATCCTGTATCCATGGTCAAATTTGCTGCTCATAAATACAGACCAACCCTCTTCAAACGAATACAGAATGCAAGGGAGTGGTAAATGTATATCCCCTACTATATGGAAATCATTGGCATTGCCAATATGACTCATGATCTTGCCAACCAAATCAAACGGCTTGGTCTCCTTCTCAGCCTGATCGGGATTGGGTTCTGCCAAAAGAGGCAGCGACAGGCCTGCGATCAATATGATGACAATTCCGCTTATTATATTGCTAAATAGTCTGTTATCGCAGTTCAGTATAATTCTCATACAAGTAGTTGCTATACCCTATTGAAAAATTCGGCGCAAAGGTAGAAATATTTAGCAATCCTTTACAAGCAGCACTCTTTTTTTTTTGCTAACCCTTTATGATTCTTATCTTTGAGTTGTAAAGCCATTCCGGTTACTTTGGTTAATTCTCCTTTTCCGTGTATTACTTCGTACATTTCACTCGTTCTTACGCTCCAAAATGTGAGTAAAATGAGCCTTTCCCGGAAGTTTGTCCCCCTGTCCTTGATCCTTTTTCTCAGCCTGGAATTGTGGGCTCAGCCTTGCGGAACTTTTATCCAGCAGGATGAATACAGCTCAGCCCTGCAACGGAGTATGAAAATCGACTGGCTCAGGAATAACTATGGACTTGAAGAATTCAGAAGTACCATGACTTTTGACATCCAGGTTTACATGGTAGAGCAGGATAAGGAAATGAGATCACACAGAATTGATCAACTGTATGATGCAGTAGCCGGAATGAACGAAGTGTATGCCGCCGCCCAAATTCGCTTTAATGTTTACCCAACCATTGAAATTATTAAAAACCCCGATTATTTTGACTTTCACAAAAACAACGAAGGCCTGCTTACTACTGCCTACCAGCGCCCCGGCATGATTAACTTGTACCTGGTTAACTCCATTACCATGCCACAATACGATGGTCAGATTGCCGGTTATGCTTATATGCCCGGTGGCCCTGAGCGCCTTATTATCAGCATGTCCTATGTTAGTGACGGCACTACATTGATCCACGAAATGGGGCACTTCTTTGGCCTGATACATACGCACGGCCCCCAATTTGAGTCTGACGAGTTAGTGAATGGCTCTAACTGCCATACCAGCGGTGACTTGATTTGTGACACCCCGGCTGATCCAAATATTTATGGCCATGTCAATCACCTTTGCGAATATACCGGCCGGGCCAGAGATGCCAATAATCAGAAGTTCCAGCCCATGGTCAGCAATTTCATGAGCTATGCTCCGGCACGGTGCTGCAATTCTTTTACACCGGGTCAGCTGGACGTTATGAAGTATCATGCCCAGTTTGTTCGAAACCATTTGGGACGCTCCGATGCAGACCCCCTGCTGGCTTTGTCGGCAGAAGAACTGTTTAGGCGGGGCATTGCCAGTAAAGAACCCACTCAGCAGATTGTGTGGTATACCAGAGCATTACAAAACGACAGGTTTTTTGCTGAAGCTTATTTCAACAGAGCTCAAACTTATTATTCAATAGACGAACCTATGCTGGCATTACAAGACGCCCATAGCTACCTGGATCTCGAAAGAAATTACAAAGGTTTTATGCTTCGCGGTAATATTTACGACAGACTGAACAAAACCAAAGAAGCCATTGGTGATTTTGAAGCTGCCCTGTTCTTACGCCCGGCTTCTGCTGAAGCCGCTCAAGCCCTCAATCGTCTTATGGAACGACCCCACCCTGAGCCTGTGGCTACATTGAACGCCGAAGGCAGTGAAATCGAACAATTGTTCAGCCGTGCATTCGCCACTTCAAACCTCAACGAGAGAGCGTCACTGTTTACCCAAGCTCTTGAAATAGACCCTCAAAATGCCCCCGCGCTGGGAAGCCGTTCATTAACATATCTGCAACTGGGAAGGCTCGAAGAGGCCATGAGCGATATTCAACTGGCCCTTAGCCTATATAAACATAAAAGCTTTTATCACACCAGGGGACTTATCAATAATGCCATGCAAAACTACCGGCAGGCAGTGCAGGATTTTGACAATGCCCTCATACTTGACCCCGCCTACCATCAGGCCATGCAAAGCAGGCAGCAAACCATACGGACTATGGAAACACGTCGTATGGCTGAGGAGAAGACCGGCCTTCGGGAAACCAATCCCTGATGTTTTTTTTATATCTTTTTGTTTTACAGCCCCCCTCCAACGACCACTTCAAAAAAGTAAGGAGTATTGCATAATGCGCTTTTCACTCAATTTGCCCAGCTGGCTTTGATACGAAGCTATGATACCTGAGCTTTCCGCTCAATCACAGCCTGGAATTACATAAGCTTACACCCGTGAAAAATTGCTCTATATTGCAGCCAAATTCAAACCTACCTCATGAGTCTTACACCCGGAGTGATCATTGCGGTAATTGCAGGTTATTTTGCCATTTTGCTCGCGGTAAGTCACTTCACCGGAAAAAAAAGTTCCAACGCAGCTTTTTTCAGAAATAACAGGCAAAGCCCCTGGTACCTTGTTGCCTTCGGGATGATTGGCGCTTCCTTGTCGGGTGTTACTTTTATCTCCATACCCGGAGCTGTAGGGGGAGTCGGTCTCAATATGGCCTTCAGCTACATGCAGATAGTATTTGGGTATCTGCTGGGTTATGTTTTTATAGCTGAGGTGCTTATGCCTCTTTACTACCGCCTCAATCTCACCACTATTTACGGATATCTGGGCCGGCGATTTGATATTTACGCACATAAAACCGGGGCTGCTTACTTTCTGCTCAGCCGTACCATCGGTTCAGCTTTCAGACTGTTTCTGGTGGCTATTGTATTACAGCATCTGATCATGGATCCGTACGGCGTGCCATTCTGGATTACCGTGGCCATTACTATTGTCCTGATCTGGATCTATACTTTTAAAGGAGGTATTCGCACCATCGTTTATACTGATACACTGCAAACCATTTGCATGCTTGCAGCGGTAATACTCACAATTCTTGCTATCGGTAGTGCTATGGACCTGAGTATTACCGGCCTGGCTAATACAATTCGCAACAGCGATTACAGTCAGCTCTTCTTTTTTGAAGGTGGCTGGGCCGATCCCAATAATTTCTTCAAACAGTTTTTCAGCGGCGCCTTAATTACCATTGTCATGACGGGGCTTGACCAGGATATGATGCAGAAAAACCTGAGCTGCAGAAACATTGCTGAAGCCAAGAAGAACATGTATACCTTCAGTTTTATCCTGGTATTTGCCAACATTTTGTTCGTGGCACTAGGCGCTCTGCTTTACATCTATGCCGGGCACGTAGGTGCAGAAATTCCTGCCCGAACCGATCAGCTTTACCCGATGCTGGCCATGGAACACCTGCCTGTTGCCATTGGATTGTTTTTTGTACTTGGTCTGGTTGCCGCCGCATATTCCAGTGCCGACAGCGCTATGACCGCACTCACAACTTCCTTTTGCGTGGACTTTTTAGGGTTTGAACGCAAACAAAATGATATCAATGAAACTCCTGATATGCGGGAATCCAACGGAAGAAAAACGCGGATTTTGGTTCACATTGGAGTTTCCGTAGTCATGCTGGGCGTTATTCTCCTTTTTAATGCCCTGAACAATGACGCGGTTATCAATAACCTTTTCAAGGCTGCCGGCTATACCTATGGCCCCTTGCTTGGTTTGTTTGCTTTTGGGCTGTTTACCCGTCTAAAAGCAGTGGGTCCCTGGATAATCCTGGTATGTTTGGTTTCGCCTGTAATTTCAGCCTTACTCGATTATAATTCAGCCGCCTGGTTTGCCGGGTTTGAATTTGGCTTTTTGATCATTGCGTTAAACGGCCTGATTACTTTTCTGGGGCTTTGGGTTATAGCTCTGCTTCAGAATAACCATAAATATGATGAATCATGGCACTGATTAAGCCCGTGCACGGTATTACACCGACATTTGGAAAAAACTGTTTTCTGGCAGATAATGCAACTATCATAGGAGATGTTGTAATGGGAGATGATTGCTCTGTTTGGTTTCAGGCGGTGGTAAGAGGTGATGTGCACAAGATCAGAATGGGAAACAGGGTAAACATACAGGATGGCGCTATTATCCATGGTACTTACCAGCAGGCCTTCACTACTATAGGTGACAACGTATCTGTTGGTCATAGAGCCATCATTCATGGTTGTACCCTCCATGAAAACGTGCTGATAGGCATGGGAGCAATTGTAATGGATCACGCCGTGGTTAATTCAGGCTGTCTGGTGGCTGCAGGTGCCGTAGTGCTGGAAAACACCATTCTTGAGCCGGGCTTTATTTATGCAGGAGTTCCGGCAAAAAAAATAAAACCCGTTCCCGATCAAATCAATCAGGATACGATCAAAAGAATTGCGGCAAACTACCTGATGTATAGCAGCTGGTTTAGGGAATAAGTCTCTTCTCATTCACCTGGAACACTTCCATCTGAGGCATCGGTTTGCTGATGAAGGCTACAATCGATATTTCTGACTCATTCCATTGTACGGGGATTGATTGGGTGAACGTCCGGTTGATAACCTGCCCCGTTGTAAATTCCGAGCCGATGATATTGCCGATGGCTGATGTCATGGCTCTGCGCATAACGTGTTTGTGCACATAGTCCTGATCCGGATTTTGAATGGTAGTCTGCGGTGTAAGCTGAGCATCAACTATATTGGATTCCATAATGAGGACAGTTAAATACAATTCGTCATTTAAGGGTTGATAAAATTCAATGCCAATCTCTGCAGTAATTTCTCGGCTTGATATACTCCACGTAGGTTCAATATGGATGGCTGCAAAGGCAGGCTTTTGCAGTTCCTGAGCAATATAGCCTGCCCATTTGTCCTTATTTAAAACACGGCTGTTTTCACCCGCAAATGTCCTACGGTTAATGACTGCGGAGGGATAAAAACCTACCGGACCCAATAACTGGTACAACTGAAGCGCATCCTGACTTCTGAAATCATGCTGACTTTGCGGGAATGGTATGGCAAAATGCCCCGCATGAATGCCCACAGCCACCAATCTGTCACCGTGAATTCCTATCAGGTTGGCTATCTCCTCTGCACCTTCGGGACACTGAACGCATTGAACTCCGGTAAATTCTTCAATCAAGACCCTTCTGGCTTGTTGATCACCGGGACCCCCTCCCGGATCAATGTAATGTATGGGAGGAATGATTTCCGTACACCCTAAAAGTATACTACAGATCACACTAAAAAAACCAGAAACTCGAATCATGTCACAAAGTATTAAAAAGTAGAGGTAATTCCTAGCCTTACACCACTGAATGCCGGCTCATACCGGCAAATGCCTCCGGTGCAGATAATACCCTCAACCTGCCTTACAAAACTGGCCACAAACCTGTTACTCCGCTTGGTATATGACACCATTACCGAGTAATAGTGCTCTGCTTCTTCACCTTTCAGCGGAACAATGTTGATCATATCCGAAATGGCAAAAGCCCAATTAGGGGCAATGGTGAATTCAACCAAACCAAACAACCACTGTCCATAATCCTGCCGGGTATACTGATACTGCCATTCCGTGCGAATCGCTCTTCTGCGGTCAATCCGGTACAATACATCAATTAAAGGTGTCACCGTGCTCACCATCGGCTCTCCGGGTTTAACTTCATAAAGCTCCTGATTGTATTGCTGATACTGAATACCGGAAATTACCTGCCAGGTTCTGTTCGGCTTGTAAATATTCTCAAGGTAGATTTCGCGATATAAAAGCGCTTTATCTAGGTCAGTGATGTTAGATGCATTCAGACTAAAAGTCACTTTACGGCTTGGGCTGTAGATTACATCCGCCATCCAGGCAAGTTCGCCCAATTCCTGTGTAGCCGGCGCATATCGGGATGGCAGGCGGTAGGTATGCTGTTTAGCCATGGGCGGCAAATAAGCGATCATCCCATGGTTGAGTGTTTCCAGCGGTGAAGTTCTGAACGAGAAATGCCGGGTGTACTTTCCCTGCAAACTAATGGCAAAACCACTGGCAGCATAGCTAAGACTTGAATACATTACATATCCCGGCTTTTCGCGAAGCTGATTACGTTTATCCCCGTTGGTGAGGGTAACAGGTACCACTATTGCTTCGGCACTTTTCAGTGCGCCCTCCACATACCAGCTAACCGGGCCTGCATTGAGGGTATTGTAAGCCGTAACAGCATACACGTTGTAAGGCGGTGTAAAGGTATCTGTTCCGTAAGTGGCTATGGTTGCCCGCATCAGATTCATGGTAGTATTGTCCAAAGTACGGTTCACCAAACCAATACCGGGAGAAACAGACCATCTGGCTGTATCACTGCTGCGATAAAATCCGTCTATGGCCACTCCCTTAATAAAGGGCTCATGGGTACTGAACCGGTCTTTCTGCCGGCCAAAAAAACCCTTCAGCTGCCAGTTGGGAAGCATTTCGTATTGCAACCTCATGCCCACCAATGCATTATCAATAAACAGTGGTCTTTCCTCATATGCCCGGAATATCATTCCGCTGCCAATCTGATCATATATGTGCCCGCCTGCTATACTGAGATCGCCCACTGTCTTCCTGACATACCAATGCCCGATACCTGCCCCTGTATATGAATCCAACGGGTCGGGCAGATTTGAATTGTAAAACCCGTCAAAACGCGCCCCAACATCAAACCCCATGTAACTGTAATGCAGATTCAACCAGGAGTCGATACCAACAAACTCATAATCATACTGTGGTGTATTGGCAGCTCCAATACCTGAATCCCGCATAAAGAAGTTAGTGGCAATCTGTAAATCCCCGTACACTCTTGCCTGCTCCTGGGCACTGGCTCCAAAAATATAAATCAGGCTGATTGAAATGGTAAGAATATACTTAAACATCATAGGGCCCCGGTAAGTATGGTTCACTGTTATTAAATTGGCGCCAAAGATAGAAATTTGCCGGCAATCATCATTTTGCTACTCCTTATAGTGGCCATATTTTTTAATGGCACATTGCTCTTACCGGCGTTAACAATTCTATAAAATAAGGTATGAACTACCCTCATTAACCGGGTTGAATTATATTTGCCGGGCAAAAAACTCAATCCATGAAAATTACCCTCCTCTCCGTTTTAATGGCCTTATCGCTAAACCTGATTGCTCAACGCACAGTACCTTCCGTAAACATTCAGGATCTTGATGGTAAAACTGTTAACATTACAGACTTTACCAATACTGGAGAGCTGACTGTACTCAGCTTTTGGGCTACCTGGTGCACTCCCTGTAAAAGGGAACTCAATAATATTGCTGACCTGTATCCGGAATGGCAGGAAAAGTATGAAGTTAAACTCGTAGCCGTTTCTATTGATAATGCACGCACATTTCCGCAGGTGAGACCCTATGTAATGTCTCAGGACTGGGAATACACAGTGCTTTCAGATATTAACCAAAATCTGCAGCGGGCTCTGGGCTTTCAGACTGTACCCCAAACTTTTCTCATCGACAGGAACGGACATATTGTTTATGACCATAACGGCTATGTTGACGGAGACGAATACATTTTGGAAGAACAGATCATTGCACACCACCAAAAGTAACTACCAGGAAAAACCCTGACTAAGTAGCAAGGTGAATAGACAGAATTATCCGGGTATGCCCGGCATTTGTTCTTTTCTTTAATGCTTAGTTCAGCACCTCGCGGAGAAGTTGTTCCATATCGTTGCGAACCTGCATGTTATTGCCTTCAAAATTATTGGCGATCATCGAAAAGACAATCACTCTCCCATTCCGGTGAATGGCATAACCCGCATAGGCCTGAACCCTGCCCATGCTGCCACTTTTAACCCTGATTTCCCAACCTGCGGGACGATTGCGCATCCAGTTTCTTACCGTTCCGGAAACACCGGCCACAGGAAAGCTTCGTACAAACTCTTCCCGAATTGTGTGCTGCCGGTATATGCGACTGAGTACTTCAGTAAGCATTGCCGAAGACACAGCATTCCGGGGTGAAAGCCCGCTTCCATCCAGTATTGTCATACCCGGGAAAGTACCGAGCTCTCTTTGCCAGTATTCCTGTATTGCCCGCGATGCGCCACTCAGATCACAATCGCCACCAAGGTGCTGCGAGGTCTGCAGGAATAGAGCCTCGGCATAGAGGTTGTCACTGTCCTCCATGATCCGGGGAAGCAAACTCCTCATGTCAGTTCTGGTATCCCTGAATATCATTGGCTGTTTTGGGACACTTTCATAATACTCGTCAATAACATCATACCCTCCCTCAATCTTTATTCCGCAGGATACCAGACTTTGGTAAAGTTCAAAAGCAAACTGCCTGGCCGGATCAGGTAAACTCCCCCTGATAACAAATCTGCCGCTGCCCGCAGGAATACTTCCTCTAACCTTGCGGTGGTACTGTCCCGGTCCACCATATATATAGGCTAGATCTCGCCGGCCTTCAGCTTTAACATCGGCTTTGTGGTGCAACCCCGGAACAAATGGATCAGTACCGGTTATATCTACCCTGTCTGCCTTTCGGTCAAAAATCAGATCATAGCTGTTGTCCCGCCAATTGATACATCCTGCTCCTATGCCATAATAGTTGCCAATGTCATACCAGGGCCATGTATCTGCTATCCAATGATCAGAACAACACCTTACATCAGCCAGAACTCTTCCGGTAACATTTTTTATGCCGGCTTCCTGCAATACTGTAGCCAGGTTGTTCAACATGTCTGCTGCAGATTCAGTAGCATACCGGCTTCCTGTGGTCGGATCGCCCGATCCCTGGAATATCAGGTCTCCATGCCAGGTGTTGCCTTTCAAATGTCCCTGCCCATACCATACGTTCGAAAACTGTTGCCCCGGTGGTAAAACTTGAACGGCAGCCGCTACAGTGAGCATTTTGAGCGCAGATGCCGGTATCAGTGAAGTCCGGCTGTTGTGGTTTAACAATTCTTTGCCACTGTGCAAATCAATGGCGTGAAACGACAGCGAAGCACCATGATATATTTCTTTCTGCCAAATTTCGGCTTGCCGGGCATCTGGAAAAAGGGACTGCGCTGAACAAAAAGATATCCCCCCAAAAAACAATACAAAAGTTAACAATACATGCAAAAAACATGAACACCCTGCTGAACTAAAAAACCTGCAAAACATCGCCTCCCGGATTAAATGAATGAAATTGGCGAAAAGATACTGCACATTGAGCATTTGTTACGGCTGCAGTCGCTATTTTTGCCTCTTATACTTACTATGATTGACCCGAAATAATGGAGGAGAACGGACACGAGAAGATCATTTCGCTCAGGGGAATGTACAAGGACTATTTTTTGGACTATGCCTCGTATGTAATCCTTGAAAGAGCAATACCCGGAATAAACGATGGCCTGAAACCGGTGCAGCGGCGAATTTTACATGCCATGTATCAAATGGATGACGGCCGGTACCATAAGGTAGCCAACATTATCGGACAAACCATGCAGTATCATCCGCACGGTGATGCCGCCATTGGTGATGCATTGGTTGCATTGGGTCAGAAAGACCTGTTGATTGACTGCCAGGGAAACTGGGGCGACGTGCGCACAGGTGATGCTGCCGCTGCTGCCCGTTACATTGAAGCGAGACTTACTCCATTTGCCAGACACGTGGTGTTTAATCCCAAAACTACCCGGTGGCAGGCATCTTACGACGGACGGAACAGGGAACCTGTTTCTCTGCCCGTAAAATTTCCATTGCTGCTGGCTCAGGGTGTTGAAGGAATTGCAGTAGGCCTTTCTACTCGCATTCTTCCGCATAACTTTTCTGAGCTGGTGAAAGGATGTATACAGATCCTGAAAGGGAAAACGCCTGTGCTTTATCCTGACTTTCCGACAGGCGGTCTGATGGATGTTTCCAACTACCAGGACGGTTCAAGGGGAGGCAGAATTCTGGTTCGGGCACGCATCGAAATGGAAGATAAAAAAACACTACTGATCAAAGATATTCCCTATGGTGTAACAACCCCCTCACTGATTGACAGCATAGTTAAAGCAGGGGAAAAAGGGAAAATCAAGATCAAAAAGGTGATTGACAACACTGCCGAAAACGTTGAAATTGTCATTCAGCTCCAGCCGGGTGTGTCCCCGGAATTAACCATGGATGCACTCTATGCATTTACCGCATGTGAAACCTCCATTGCTCCCAACGCTTGTGTTATTGTAGATGACAAACCGATGTTTCTTAGTGTTGCGGAAATTTTGGAATTCAATACGCGAAACACGCGCGAACTACTAAAACTGGAACTGGAAATTAAAAGGGATGAACTGCTTGAAAAAATTCATGCTGCCAGTCTCGAAAAAATATTCATTGAACAACGGGTTTATCACGAAATTGAAGAGTGTACTTCCTGGGAAGAGGTCATTTCAACTATTCACCTCGAAATGCACCGCTACATTTCCACACCTTCTGTACCCAATCAGGCTGAAAATGCTCTGGCCATGGTGCGTGACCTGAGCCATGAAGATATTCTGAAACTCACTGAGATCAAGATTAAACGCATTTCAAAGTACAATACATTTGAAGCCGATAAAAGTCTTGAGCAGCTAGGAGAAGAGCTGGAAACCACCCTCCACCACCTGGCTCACCTCACGGATTATACTATAGCTTACTTTGAAGATGTGTTTAAGCGGTTTGGGAAAGGTCGTGAGCGGAAAACTGAAATTACCCGCTTTGACAACATTGAGGCAACCCAGGTGGTGGCCAACAATGCAAAACTCTATGTCAACCGTGCCGAAGGATTTATCGGCTTCGGTATCAAAAAAGAAGAGTTTGTTACCGACTGTTCTGATATTGACGACATCATTGTGTTTCGAAAAGACGGTGTGGCTCAGGTGAGTAAAATTGCCGAAAAAGTATTTGTCGGTAAGGACATCATTCATGTCAATGTCTGGAAAAAAGGCGACGACCGCACCACCTATAACATGATCTACCTGGATGGGGAATCCGGTAAGGCTATGGCCAAGCGTTTCCAGATTTCAAGTATTACCCGCGATCGTGAATACTCTCTGGTTACGGAGCATAAAAACAGCAAAGTGCTCTATTTTTCAGCTAACCCTAACGGCGAGTCAGAAAGTGTTGGCATACAACTTTCACCGGGTTGTAAGGCACGAATAAAAAAGTTCAGCTTCGATTTTGCAGAAATCACCATCAAAGGAAGAAGCTCCAAAGGCAACATGATTACCCGGTATCCGGTAAAGAAAATCACCCAGGAATCGGTGGGTAAATCTACCCTGGGCGCACAAAACATCTGGGTTGACGAAGTTACAGGCCGCCTCAATACCGACGAAAGAGGCCTGCTGCTGGGATCTTTTGATACCGGTGATCTGATTCTGGTAATGTATCGCAGCGGAGAGTATGAACTGACCGACTTTGACACTGCTCATCGTTACGAAATGAAGGATGTGATCCACATTGGAAGGTTTTACAGCCAAACAGTGATCAGCGCTGTATATTTTGATGGCGAACGCAGCCAAACTCTGGTTAAAAGATTCCGGATTGAAACCAGTACGCTTGACCAAAAATTCTCTTTCATTTCCGAACACAAACAATCAAAACTGCTGTTTGCCAGTATTCACCCGGAACCTGTAATTCTCTATACGGTAAAACTGAACAATGAGAAAAAGACCGGCGAAATCAATCTGGCTTCATTTATCGACATTAAAGGATGGAAAGCTTTGGGTAACAAGCTAAGTGACCAGAAACTTCTCGCTATAAAGGATATTTCTCCTGAACAAAGAGCTATACCTCAAGAAGAAAATACAGACAGCCCGGTAAACGCCCCGCAAAGTGAAAAAGATCCTGATCCGGAGACCGAAACCACTGCTGCCCCTCCCATGACAGAAACTGACACTAAACCTCATTACAAACCAGGTGATACTGTGAATATTGACTTTAAACCGGGTAAGCAACAAAACCTCTTCGATAACTGACATATCTGTATGTATCCCGGCATTCCGGTGTTTCAAGCATTTCCGAATTGCCCGGTTAAGACTTAATTGGAGAAAAAGGGCTGTTGGTTTTGTTTTTGTGATACCACTTTGTTGCCGCACTAAACTCAGAAAGCAAAGCCCCGGTGCGGACTGAAGTTTTGAGCTGATGAAAGCACGGCTAACTGAGTAACCTCTTATTAAAAATCCGCCTCTATTAAGGCGATCTGGCATTTCGTGCCGTAATCATTGATGAGAGTTCCAAGGAATTTGATTACTATTGCCTTCAAAGCCTTCCTGTTATGAAAAAAACTACTCTGCTGTTCTTGATTTGCGGTACATCGATGATCCTGATGTTGGCATGCGAAAATTATTCCCGTAGCGATTGGCCATCCGGACCGCTCAATGAACAAATAGATGCCCTTGCCGATCACCATCAGGGCTTTGCGCGCACAATGGTAGAAGTTTCATATCGCTATAAAGAACTCTACTGGGCCGGCCTGGATAAAAACTGGGAATATGCGCATTATCAGCTGGAGCATATGGAAGAAGCCCTGATCCAGGGATTTGAACGTAGGCCTGCCAGAAAAGAATCGGCAAGGCAGTTTATGAAAGAAGTGATCCCGGCTGTGTATGAAGCCATTGACACTGCAGACAGCACCCGCTTTGAGCAGGCTATGTCACTGATGACTTTACATTGTAACACCTGCCATACTTCTGAAGAAGTACCTTTTTTCAATGTGGTCAGGCCCGAATTCAATAATTCTGTCATTCGGTTAAATTAACATATATTGGTTTTACATATCATGCGATTGCCCCTGATTTATTCTTCAATAGATGAAGTATAACAGTCCAATATTCGTAGTTTTGGATTTTATAGGTATTGATTAACCAAAAAATCATTTTTATGGGAATGATCAAAGAATTCAAGGAATTTGCCATGCGTGGCAATGTGGTGGACATGGCCGTGGGTATTGTAATTGGTGGAGCATTTGGCAGAATTGTTTCATCATTGGTGGCAGATATTGTTATGCCGCCTATTGGCCTTTTGCTCGGGGGCGTTGACTTCAGTGAACTCGCAATAACCCTCAGGCCTGAGCAAACGACTGCAGACGGTGAAGTGATTGCTGAAGCCGTGTCGCTCAATTACGGCATGTTCACCATGACAATCATCGATTTTATCATTATTGCTTTTGCCATTTTCATGGTGATTCGCGCCATGAATAACCTAAAGCGAAAAAAAGAAACTGCACCTGCAGCACCCCCGCCGACACCGGAACCTTCCAACGAAGAAAAACTGCTTACGGAGATCAGAGATCTGCTCAAAAAGCAATAATAAACTGTGTTTCGTCGAAAAAATTGAAAAAATTAAGGGCTTGTAAGTATGGGACTTGCCGGCCCTTTTTTATTGATTATTAATGTGTTAAGTTTTTGTTAAACCCTCCTCCCGGTGAAAACACAATATGCAAACTCAAAAAAAAATTATTTGCCAAAATTAATTCCTACATTTGCCATGTAGTCCAAATATTCGGGGCAGGTTAGGGCCTACCGTACGTTATTATTTTGTGCCACATGGCAGCGATTTGCTCCCGTACTTCGTACTACTGTTATTAATTCTTTACTAAAACCTTAAGCATATGAAAAAACGTTCACTCTTGTTTGTGCTGTCCATGCTGGTAGCTACCATAGCATGGTCACAGCGCACCATTACGGGTAATGTTGCCGAAAGAGACGGCGAAGCCCTCATTGGTGCCAGTGTATTTGTGCAGGGTACATCTGTAGGTACAGTAACTGATCTGGATGGAAACTTTAGCCTGACCTTACCGGAAATCGCAGATGTTTTGGTGGTAAGCTATACAGGCTATCAAACCCGCGAGATCAGAATTACTGACGAATCTCATTACGTGATCCTGATGGAAATTGGCTTTGCCATGGACGAAATTGTGGTAGTTGGTTATGGTGTGCAGCAACGACGCAACATTTCCGGCTCCATTTCATCGGTCAGCGGTGAGGCTATCAGAAACATTCCCGTTCAGTCTTTCGATCAGGCTCTTCAGGGAAAGGCTTCCGGTGTTAACCTTACTATGCCTAATGCTGTTTTAGGTAACCCCCCAATTATTCGGGTTCGCGGTTTTAACTCAATTTCAGGTAGCTCCAGCCCGCTGATCATCATCGATGGAGTGCCGGCATTTGCCGGCGATCTTGGCCGCACAAGTGCTGCAGTTAACCCGCTGGGTGATATCAGCCCTGCTGATATTGAGTCTATTGAAATCCTGAAAGATGCCTCTGCTACCGCAATTTACGGTTCGCAGGCAGCTAATGGAGTTGTACTGATAACCACTCGCAAAGGTAAAGCCGGTGATACCCGGGTTAACTACGATGTTAGTGCAGGATGGACTTCTGCTTACCGCCTATACGATCTTATGAATGCAGAACAGTACGTAAGTACAAAAAACCATGCCCGCGAAAACGCCGGCCTTGCTCCTGCTTACGTTCTCGCATTTGACTCTCAGGGCAATCTGATTGATACCGACTGGAATGAACACATTTACCAAACCGGTTTTCAACACTCCCACGGGCTGAATATTTCCGGTGGCAGCAGAAGCACCAGCTATTATCTGGGCCTCAATTATTCTGACAGCGAAGGTATTCTGCGTACCAATACCTACACCCGTAAAGCAGCGCGGGCTAATATCGATCACAGAATGACCCGCTGGCTCTCATTCGGTGCCAATGTGGGTTATACCAATACCTTCTCCAATTCACCAAGCTCTGGATCACTACCCGGCTCAAATTTTGCCACATCAGGTGCAGGTCGTCTTGCGTTTGTTACTGCCCCTATCGTTCCTGCTTTCCTGGAAGACGGTTCATATAACATCGATTGGGATTTTAACCGTGTAGGTGTTCTTGAAAATACTCAACCTGTTGGGTTCTTCCACCCGGTTTGGCTCCAGGATTTCAACTACGGTAACTCTCAAACTGATCGTTTACTGGCATCCGCTAATGCAAACATCAAATTTACCGAAGGCCTGATTTTCCGCAGCGTGTTTGGTATAGATGAAAGCATGATTGAATCCAAGCAGTTTTGGCATCCGGATCATGGAGACGGCAGAACCCGTGGTGGCGACGCTTTCAATTATTTTGACAGAAGAAGCCGCTGGAACTGGACCAACACCCTCAATTACATGTTTACCATAGCCGATGATCTGGATTTTAACCTGTTGGTGGGAACAGAAGAGCGCCACTCTAAATTCAATGGCTGGAGTGCATGGAGATCTGAATTGGGCGATCCTTTCTTCAGAAACTTCCAAGGTAACTGGGTAAACGAAATGGTACCTCCTGCTCAGCCGCTTTCCGAAAACTACTTTGTTTCATATTTCGGGCGTATGAATATGAACTGGGCCGGAAAATATTACCTTGAATTGAGCGGACGGAGAGACGGCTTCTCCGGCCTGGCTGCCGACAACAAGTATGGAAACTTTGGCGGTGTATCGGCTATGTGGAATATCTCCCGAGAAGACTTTTTTGCTGATGGCGGCTTGGGTAATACCTTCTCTGACTTAAGAATCAAATCAAGTTACGGTAAAGTGGGTAATATTTCCGGTGTTGGAAGCTATGCATCTCTCTTCCTTTATGGTGCAGGAACGTACAACAGCGAGAGCTCACTGTTCTTTAACCAGGCGGGAAATGCCGATCTCGAGTGGGAAACCAGCAAGAAATTTGACATTGGCCTGGCTTTTGGTTTGATGAACGACCGTTTCCAGTTTGATATCGGATACTTCCAGACTGACATCGACGGTCTTATCCTGAATGTTCCGCAATCACCATCAAAAGGTATTCCGGGCAACGTACTACCTCAGAACGTTGGTTCTATGATCAATCGCGGCGTTGAATTTGAAATGACCAGCTACAACGTAACTCGCAGAGATTTTAGCTGGACTACCAATTTCAACCTCACTTACCTGAAGAATGAAGTGACTTCCCTGGCTGAAGGCGTTCCTTTTATTGCCGGTGTTACTCACCTTGAAACTACCAACAGAACCCTGGTTGGCCAGCCACTCGGTATGATCTGGGGTGTTGAAACTTTGGGAGTTGATCCTGCTACAGGTCGCAGAATGTTTAACAGAATCAATGAAGATGGTACTACTACTGTAGTTTACTATGGCCATGGTTCAAACTGGCCTGAAGGTCAAGCCGGATGGAGAGAAGCTGATGGCACCTCCTCAAGAGCAATTAACATTACTGATGACGGCGTTCCTCTTGGAAGCCCAATACCAAAGTTCTTTGGTGGTCTTGATAACACATTCACATTTAGAGATCTTGACTTTAACATTGGCCTGACCTATGCCATTGATGTATATGTTTATAACGGCTCAAAAGCAGGACTTCGCGACCAACGTAACTGGCAAAATGAAGCCTATGTGGCTGAAAACTACTGGCGTGAACCCGGTCAGGACACTGATATTCCAAAACCGGTATGGGGAGATAACGTTTCCAACGGATCAACAATGGTTCAGTCTCAAAATGTAGAAAGAGCTGACTTCCTGAAAGTAAGAAACCTGAGCCTGGGTTATACTTTCCGCGATACACTGATTAGGAATGCTGGTATCAATAGTATCAGATTGTATGTGCAGGTATTTAATGCACTCACCATTACCGGTTATTCCGGTGCAGATCCTGAGATTTCATCCATGGGCGATACCAACCTGGCTCCCGGTGTAGACAGAAACACCATACCACAGGCCAGAACCGTTGCTATTGGTGCTAACATTTCTTTCTAATCTCTAAACTTTGATGTAACCATGAAGAATATTAAAATATTTTCATTCCTGGCCTTACTGATTTCCCTGGGATTCAGTTCGTGCTTTACCGATCTGTTAGATCCGGTACCGGAAACAGCTATATCTGATCTTTCTGCTTTTGATACAAAAGACAGAATTGAAGCACAGGTAAATGGTATCTACTCTTCATTTAAACATGGCCAATACCTTGGTGGCCGTTACCAGGTCTACAATGACATCCGCGGCGATGACTGGCTCAACCTGCAGCAAAATGGTGTAACCGGTCTCTTAACCTGGAACCATACACTGACATCTTCTGCTAACGAAGTACAAAACCTCTGGGGACAAATTTATGCGGCCGTAAATCGCGTCAATATGTTCGTTGACGGTCTGGCCGAAAACCAATCCCGACTTCTGGATGAAGGAATCATGACGCAAGAAGAGATCAATCAGTTCAGGGGGGAAGCGTTGGCATTGAGAGGCATGGCTTATCACCATCTCATTCAGCTTTATGCTCAACCTTATAACAAAAACCCCAATGACTGGGGTGCCATTCTCAGAATCACAGCTCAACGTTCCTCTGCAGATAACGATATGGCCAGATCAACTTTGGAAGAAACTTATGCACAGATCCTCAGTGACCTGAATGAAGCTGAAAACCTGCTACCAGAAAGAAGCGGAGCCAATAATGCTCTTTCTGTAACCAGAATGCACAAAGGCACGGTTATCGCACTTAAAACCAGAGTTTACCTCCACATGAGCCGATATGGTGACGTTATTGCTGAAGCCAACAAGATTGTTTCCGCTTCTGCTCCGTTTACTTCGCCTTCAGGTGTTCAGTACGCTCTGCACGGAAATTTTGAAGAAGTATTCTCTAACTATACCTCTTCTGAAGCCATCTTCTCCATTCCTATGACGCCTACTGAGCAGCCTGGAACTCAAAATGGCCTCGCCCATTACTTCTCTGCTTCTCCGATTGGAAACAACGAGTACGCTATTAATCAAAGCGGGCCACTATGGACCAGCTCTGCATTCATGGAAACCGATCACCGGAAAACGCTGGTACAGGAAAGAACTATTCAGGGTGTTGACCACCTCTTTATCGATAAGTATAAAGAATCACCACATCTTGACTGGGCTCCGGTTATCCGCTATGCTGAAGTTCTGCTTAACCTGGCCGAAGCAGAAGCACGTCAAAACGGCGTATCTGCCAGAGCTCTGGCTTTACTGAATGCAGTTTATCTCCGCTCTAACCCTGAAGCATTGCCGCTTGATGGATTTGGCAGTGCAGATAGCTTCATTGCACGCGTAATGCTTGAGCGCAATATGGAATTTTTAGGCGAAGGTATCCGGAATATGGATACGCAAAGAACTGTATCATCTCACGGTGCCAAAGAAAATGTTGGCGCTGTTGGACCAAGCGATAACAGGTATGTATGGCCAATTCCGCAAACTGAGTTAAACACCAATAACCTGGTTCAGCAAAACTAAAACCTTAATTATACCTGCTTAAGGGGTAGAGCTTTTTCGGAAGCTCTGCCCTTTTTTTTTACTAAAAACCCATAAATACCACTTTGCAACTATTCAACCGTTTCCCGGTTTCTCAAACAAAATGCTATTTATGTCAACCATACTCCCTGCTCTTATCCTTTTGTTGTTCACAGGCTCAGGCATGCACAACGAACAAGATGACCGAAAAACACGTATCATATATGTTTTTGACCCCTTATGTGGCTGGTGCTTCGGTTTTGCACCGGTAATCACTGATATGGTTGACAAGCACGAACAACATTTTCACTTTGAAATAATCAGTGGCGGCATGATTACCGGAAATAGGGAAGGCCCTATCAGGTCTATGTCTGATTACATTCTGAACGCCATCCCCAGGCTTGAAGCTACTACAGGTGTCAGTATCGGGCAGCCTTATGTTGACCTGGTAAGAGACGGAAGCTATCACGCATCATCGGTAATGCCTTCCAAAGCGCTGGTGGTGTTTAAACATCTCAGCAATAACTACCATTTCCGCTTTGCCCATGACATACAAAAGGCCATGTTTGTGCAGGGCAAAAGTCTTAATCAAATGGCAACCTATTTGGAGATTCTTAAACAGTACCCAATAAATCCAGATGAGTTTATAGCCTGCATGAATGATGATGCTTTCCATCAGAGAACGCTGGATGAATTCAGACAGGCTGCCTCCATGGGAGCAACGGCATATCCAACCTTGATAGTAAAAGAACAAAACAATCTCAATGTCCTGAGCAGGGGTTATATAACCTCCGTGGAACTGGAAAACAGGCTGAAAAAACTGAAGTAGCACTTTTCACGGTTTTTGACTTTTGATACATATCTCTTTGTTTTTATAGCCTTGCTAATGTTGGTAATGCTTGTTTTTTAGCTGATTTTCACGTGTTTAAGCTCAAATGAATAATCAGCTTTGCGATATACTTTATTTCGGATAATGCCGAAAATGGTGAAATTGCTACCTTTGCAGGAATTTGTTCCGACCGGTTAATTCCTTATATTCATGCCAAAAGATACTTCAATACGCTCCGTGCTCATTATCGGAAGCGGACCTATTATTATTGGACAGGCCTGCGAATTTGATTATTCCGGCTCGCAGGCGGCCCGATCGCTCAGGGAAGAAGGTATAGAAGTAATCCTGATCAATTCTAACCCGGCCACCATCATGACCGACCCGGTAATGGCCGATCATGTTTACCTCAAACCACTTAGTGTTGAAAGCCTGAGGGAAATTCTGGAAGCCCATGATGTGGATGCCGTATTGCCTACAATGGGTGGGCAAACGGCCCTCAATCTGGCCATAGAAGCAGATAAACAAGGCTTATGGGAAGAGTTTAATGTCCGGCTGATCGGTGTGGATATCAATGCCATAGAACTGGCCGAAAACAGGGAAGCTTTCAAGCAATTGATGGCCAAACTGGGTCTGCGGGTGGCCGATTCCTTTATCGCCAATTCCTTCCTTGAAGGGAAAGAGGCCGCGCAAAAGATTGGATTCCCGCTCGTTATCAGGCCTTCGTACACTTTGGGCGGCTCCGGTGGCGGCTTTGTTATGGAAGAGAAGGATTTTGACAGTGCCCTCCGAAGAGGATTGGAAGCATCACCTACCCATGAGGTGCTCATAGAAAAAGCTGTCCTGGGTTGGAAGGAATTTGAACTGGAATTGCTCAGAGACCTGGCCGATAATGTTGCCATCATTTGTACGGTTGAAAACTTTGACCCCATGGGCATTCATACCGGCGACAGCATTACAGTGGCCCCGGCTATGACCCTCTCCGATACCGCATTCCAGCATATGAGAAACTGTGCCATCAAAATGATGCGGGCATTGGGCAATTTTTCAGGAGGCTGTAATGTGCAGTTTGCCATTCACCCCGATACGGAAGAACTGATACCGGTTGAGATCAACCCCAGAGTATCCAGATCATCAGCACTGGCCAGTAAAGCCACAGGCTATCCCATTGCGAAAATTGCTGCTAAGCTTGCAATCGGCTATCATCTTGATGAGCTTAAAAATCAGATCACCGGATCAACTTCCGCTTACTTTGAGCCTTCCCTCGATTATGTAATTGTCAAAATTCCACGCTGGAACTTTAATAAATTTCCAGGCTCAAACTACGAGCTGGGGCTCCAAATGAAATCCGTGGGAGAAGTGATGGCCATAGGCCGAAGCTTTACTGAAGCACTGCAAAAAGCCTGTCAAAGCCTGGAAAACGATCGTGACGGGCTGGGAGCTGACAAGAAAGAATGGATACGCACTGCTGACATTCTGGAACGGCTTGAAAAAGTGAGCGAAGACAGGGTCTTCAGACTTAAAGATGCTCTCAGACTGGGAGTACCGGTAAAAACCATCCAGAAGCTTACCCGCATCGACCCCTGGTTCATTACCCAGATCCAGGACCTTGTGAAACTCGAGAACAAGCTGATGCGCTATAATGTGGCTGAAGATATCCCCTATGATATTATGCTCGAACTAAAGCGCAATGGCTACTCTGATGCACAACTAGCCTGGCTGCTCAGAATCCGCGAATCCGAAGTGTATCGCCAGCGAAAAGCTCTGGGCATCATGCGAACCTATAAAATGGTTGACACCTGTGCCGCAGAGTTCGAAGCCCGTACACCTTACTTTTATTCGACTTTCGAATCAGAAAACGAAAGTATCCCTTCAGACCGGAAAAAAATTATCGTTCTCGGCTCCGGCCCTAACCGCATAGGGCAGGGAATCGAGTTCGACTATTGCTGTGTTCATGGATTGCTGGCTATCAAAGATGCCGGATATGAAGCCATCATGATCAACTGTAACCCCGAAACGGTGAGTACAGACTTTGACATGGCCGATAAACTCTATTTTGAACCGGTGTACTGGGAGCATATCCGGGAGATCATTGAGCTTGAAAAACCCGAGGGTGTTATCGTTCAATTGGGTGGGCAAACAGCGCTGAAACTGGCCGCAACTTTCCATAAACACAACATTCCCATCATCGGCACTTCATATGAATCCCTTGACCTGGCCGAAGACCGGGGTGCTTTTTCCGATCTGCTCAAAGACCTCGACATTCCCTATCCCCGTTATGGCGCAGCGGAAACTGCAGAAGAAGCTCTTCAAATAGCTCATCAGGTCACCTATCCGGTACTGGTAAGACCCTCATACGTATTGGGTGGCCAAAGGATGCGCATTGTGATCAATGATACAGAACTGGAACAGCAGGTGCTTACCATACTTAAAGACATGCCCTACAACCGCATCCTGATCGACCAGTTTCTGGAACGCGCCAAGGAAGCGGAAATCGATGCCATCTGCGATGGTGAGGATGTATGCATCATGGGCATCATGGAGCATATAGAACCGGCCGGTGTTCATTCGGGTGACAGTGCTGCCTTACTGCCTCCGTACAGTCTGTCGCAGGAGGTGATCGATACCATGATAGACTACACCCGCCGGCTGGCCTTTGCCATCAAAGTAAAAGGTCTCATTAATATCCAGTTTGCCATCAAAGACAATGTGGTGTACGTGATTGAGGCCAATCCCCGCGCCAGCCGCACTACACCGTTTATTGCCAAGGCTTACGGCGTTCCTTATCTCAACATTGCCACCCAGGTAATGCTGGGCCACAAGAAACTCAAAGACTTTAAAATTGAGAACAAACTGGAAGGCTATGCCATTAAAGTGCCCGTATTCTCTTTTGATAAGTTTCCTAACGTGGATAAGAACCTGGGGCCCGAAATGAAATCTACCGGTGAAAAGATCCACTTCATTAAAGATCTCAAGGATCCCTATTTCAGAGAACTGGAACGGTACCGATATATGTACCTCACCCGATAACAGGCTTTGGCCCGGAAGAATCAAAAGCAGTGTGATTTTGTTTTTTTGGGATAACTTTTTGTTCAGCATGGTCCGGTAATAAACTATTTACCCGGTAAAATTGCCAAATTGATGACTGCGCACCACAAAGAGTGATGTATAATTAAAATCCACACTTTGCCTCACTTTGTGATCAAATGCACCTCCTTTTAACTGTAACCTACTGATAAACTGATCGGTACTGCCGTGGTCAAATTTCCGTATCTTTGCAGCCCGAAAAAGGAATTGCCATGTTTAAAGAGTATGACGTAATTGTAGTTGGAGCCGGCCATGCCGGATGTGAAGCTGCCGTGGCTGCAGCTAACATGGGTTCCAGTGTGATGCTTGTCACCATGAACATGCAAACCATTGCTCAAATGAGCTGTAATCCGGCTATGGGTGGTGTGGCCAAAGGACAAATTGTGCGCGAAATCGATGCATTGGGCGGCTACTCGGGCATTGTGTCCGACCGATCGATGATCCAGTTCAGAATGCTGAACATGAGCAAAGGTCCGGCTATGTGGAGCCCGAGGACGCAAAATGACCGGATGATGTTCGCCTCAATCTGGCGCAATATGCTTGAGCAAAACATGCAGATTGATTTTTGGCAGGAAATGATCACCGGAATTGTGGTCAAATATGGAAGGGTGACAGGTGTAACCACCGGCATGGGTATCGAAATACCCGGCAAATCAGTAATTCTCACCAACGGAACATTTCTGAACGGTATCATTCACATAGGCGAGAAACAGTTTGGCGGCGGCCGGGCCGGCGAAAAAGCAGTACGCGGAATAACCGAACAACTCGTTTCCCTGGGCTTTGAATCAGGGCGGATGAAAACCGGCACCCCACCGCGTGTTGACGGGCGTTCACTGAATTTTGACCGTATGGAAATTCAGCCGGGTGATGAAGTTCCCGGACGGTTTTCGTACACCGCAACACCGGTAATTAACCACCAGCGACCCTGCCATATTACCTATACCAACCCAAAGGTGCATGAAGTCCTGAAAACCGGCTTTAACCAAAGCCCGATGTTCAATGGCCGGATAAGGGGCCTTGGCCCGCGGTATTGTCCGTCAATTGAGGATAAAATTGACCGGTTTGCGGAAAGAGAGCGACATCAGCTCTTTGTAGAGCCGGAAGGCTGGGACACAGTTGAAGTCTACGTCAACGGTTTCTCTTCCTCTCTGCCGGAGGATGTGCAGTATAAAGCCATGAAGCTGATTCCCGGATTTGAAGCGGTAAAAATGTTCAGGCCAGGTTATGCCATTGAATACGATTTTTTCCCTCCCCAGCAGTTAAAGCTCAGTCTGGAAACCCGGCTGGTTAAAAATCTGTTTTTTGCAGGCCAGATCAATGGAACTACCGGTTATGAAGAAGCCGCAGCTCAGGGACTGATTGCCGGTGTTAATGCCCACCTGGCTATAAATGAAACGGAACCTTTTATACTCGGCCGATCTGAAGCATACATTGGTGTCCTTATCGATGACCTGGTAAACAAAGGGACCAAAGAACCCTACAGGATGTTTACCTCAAGGGCCGAATACAGGATACTGTTAAGACAGGACAATGCTGATCTGCGCCTGACCCCCAGAGCTGAAGCCATAGGAATGCAAAACCTGGATCTTCGCATGATGCGCGTACGCGAAAAGCAGGAGGGAATTGATCAGATATCTTCAATTTGCAAAAATCTGAGCATTGCCCCCCAAGATGTCAATCACTTTCTGGAGGAGCGACAATCAACTTCCATTGACCAGAAAATGAAGCTGCACAAAATTTTGCTTCGACCCAATATTCATATTGAGGACCTGCGGGCAGTACTGCCTGAACTGGATACCAAACTCGGAGATTTTGATAGTGAAACCATCCAAATAGCAGAAATCAGTCTTAAATACGAAGGGTATATAGCTCGTGAAAAAGAACAGGCTGACAAGATTAACCGGCTTGAGAAAGTGAGGCTTCACGATTCATTCGATTACCACAGTATCGCCTCTTTATCTGCCGAGGCCAAAGAAAAGTTGTCTGCCCTGCGTCCAATGACCATTGGTCAGGCAAGCAGAATTAGTGGCGTAAGCCCGTCTGATATTTCAGTGTTGCTCATTCATGTTGGAAGATGAGTTTTACGTTCGGGAATGCAACCAATATTACTGTTGTAATCAGCAATTGGGCTTAATTTTACCGGTATTCCGGCCCGGTGGCAGTAACAAAACAAAAAGTGATGAAAAAAGGAACCTGGTACTATCCTATTTTGAGCAAGAAGTGTCCGCGGTGTCATGAAGGTGAACAGTTCCCTCATTCCGCACTTGAAATCAGCAAAGCATTCACCATGCATGAGCGCTGCCCCAAATGCAACCTGAAATATGAACGTGAGCCTGGGTTTTGGTACGGAAGTATGTTTGTGTCCTACATTCTGAGCGGCTTTTATCTGCTCGGTGTATTTGCCGTTTCATTCTTTGTTTTGGGTCTGAGCCTCAACAGCTCCATGTGGGCTGTAATCATTGTGGGAGCGTTGTCATTCACTTTTGTCTACAGGATTTCGCGCTCCATCTGGCTGGGTGCCCTGGTAAGATATAATCCGGCTATTGCAAAACAGGCGCAGATGCAGAAGTGATGTTTGTTATATTTGCAACAGTATGTACAAGTTACTGGAGCAAATTCCTGCATTAGCTTGGATCAAGGATTACAATAAGACCACCGCACGGTTTGATCTGATTGCGGCCATCACCGTGGCATCGCTGCTTATACCTCAGGCCATGGCCTATGCCATGCTTGCCGGGGTGCCACCATCGTATGGCTTGCTCTCCTGTATTGTGCCCTTGGTATTTTACTGTCTTTTTGCGTCATCCCGGCACCTCATCGTATCGCCTATAGCTGTAGTTTCATTGCTAATAGCCGGTGGTGTTGTTCAGTGGCATGAACCTTTTACCCATGAATATACCCGTGCAGTATTGACCCTTGCATTACTGGTTGGCGTTATTCAGCTTTTACTGGGTGTGTTTAAAGCCGGGTTTATAGTTAACCTGCTCAGTATGCCGGTGATTAAAGGCTTTACCATGGCAGCCGCACTTATCATTGGTGTTAGTCAGCTCAAGTACCTTAGCGGAATTGATGCACCGCGTTCATCCAATGTAATTCTGGCCATCAGGCAGCTGTTCAGCAATATGGACACACTGCAATGGCAGGCACTGTTGCTGGGAATTCTGTCCCTCATTATTCTGATCATCGGAAAACGATTCTTTCCGGGCAAACCTGCCGCCTTGTTTCTGCTCATTATAAGTATGGTAGTCACCTACAGCACATCGTGGTTTCAGATTGTGCCTATTGTAGGATACATCGAATCCGATATGCCGGGGCTTGCCTTGCCTGACATGCAGTGGGAAACCATAAAAAATTTGTTTCCCCTGGCCATTGTTATCTCATTTGTTGGTTTTACTCAGTCTGTTGCCCTGGGAAACAGCCTGCGTAAAAAACACAAGAATTACAGGATCATTCCGAGGCAGGAGCTCAAAGCCCTCGGCATTGCCAGTATAGTTGGCAGCTTTTTTCAAAGTATGCCGGTACACGGAAGCCTGGCCGGTTCCGCAACCAATGAAGAGGCCGGTGCGCGTACTAATATGTCAGGTATAATGGTTGCCGGCATATTTGCGCTTTCCCTGCTTTTGGTTGCCCCTGTGTTTTTTTACATCCCCATGGCAGCGCTGTCGGCTATTATTCTCCTGGCTGTAGTTCGTCTGCTCAATTTGAGGGAAATATACGACCTGTGGAAAATGAGCCGCCGCGACTGCATACTGCTGCTGATTACCATGTTGGGTACTTTGCTGGTCGGCATAGCCGACGGTATACTGCTTGGCATTATTTTCTCTATTATTCTGCTGATTTACAGAAGCATGCAACCCAATATGGTAGAATTGGGCCGCTTAAAGGGTACTACGCATTACCGGGATATCAGCAGGTATCCCGATGTGGAGATTAACCGGGATATTTTGGTTGTTCGCATTGATGTTGAGCTGAACTTCACCAATATCAACCTGTTTCGCGAAATGGTAGAGCAAAAAGTAAAAGCTCGAAGCTCACGGGTAAAACTGATTATCTTAAATGCCAACGGTATTGGCAACATCGATACAACGGCCATGGAAACCCTGGAAGAGATTGTGGAAGAATACCGACAGCAGTATATCCACTTCTACTTTGCCGGGGTGCGGGGTCCGGTTAGAGATCAGATGGAGCGGTCAGGCTTCCCGGACCGGATTGGAACCAATCATTTTTTTCTGACTATTCAGGAAGCTGTTGACTTCTGGGAAGAAGATATGCTGTATGCCCCTAACAGGGAATACGCTTTGCAAACCAATATCGGTAAGTCAGAATACTCTTTCTGACAATCTGTGGGTTAAAGCTTTCTGTTCTGTTTGTGCCTCGAATGGTCTCTGATCGTCTTCTTTTCAAGGTTATTGCGTACAGCCGCTGTGAGGTCAACACCGGTTTGATTGGCCAGACACACAAGCACAAACAGGATATCAGCCAACTCATCAGCCATCTGATGTTCAGATTCCCCGGCTTCCGATTCATCCTTAAATGACTGCTCCCCATACCTGCGGGCCATGATGCGCGCCAGCTCTCCGGTTTCCTCCATGAGAATCGCCATATTGGTAAGCTCATTAAAATAGCGAACCCCATGTTTCCGGATCCACTGATCCACCGTTTCCTGTAGTTCTTCTATAGTCATTCTCTGGCCTTACTGTCAATAATTATCGTTACCGGCCCGTCATTCAGCAGGGTAACATCCATCATGGCACCAAAAATGCCTTCCTCCACTTTTTTCCCTGTTATTTGGGATAACTCTTTGTTGAATGCATGGTACAGCGTTTTGGCTTTATCCGGTTTGGCTGAAGCTATAAACGCCGGCCTGTTTCCCTTTTTAATACTGGCGTGCAGGGTAAATTGACTGACTGATAACAAACTGCCATCCACATCCATCACACTTAGGTTCATTAGTCCATTACGGTCACTGAAAATCCGCATATTGGCTATCTTCCTGCTCATCCACTCCAGGTCCTCCATAGTGTCGGCATCCTCAAATCCGGCCAGAAGCAGCAAGCCGGCAGTTATTTTGCCGGTTATCTCGCCGTTTACCTCTACACGGGCATGTTTTACGCGTTGCAATACAACCCTCATTGACGGCGTATTTTAAAGCTAAGGTCCATACTTTCCACGGAATGTGTAAGCGCTCCCACCGAAATAAAGTTAACACCGGTACTCGCATATTTTCGGATGTTGCGCAAATTAATGCCGCCCGAAGCTTCCGTTTCAAACCTGCCCCCCGTCATGGATACACCCTCCACCAGCAATGGCAGTTCAAAATTGTCAAACATGATCCGCGTTACAATGTCATTGTTCTCCGATTCGAGCACTTCACTCAGCTCAACCAGATTGGCTACTTCTATAGTTACCGGCAGGCTGATACCCTGTACAGAAAGATATTCTTTAACCCGGCCAAGAGCAGGATTCACGCCTCCGGATGCCTGTATATGGTTATCCTTGATCATGATCCAGTCATAAAGCCCAGAACGATAGTTACTTCCTCCACCGAGCTTCACTGCCCACTTTTCAAGTTTTCTGATGAGTGGTGTAGTTTTGCGCGTATCCAGAAGCTTAACGTTAGTCCCGCTTATCTCAGCCACAAATCTGCTGGTTAGTGTTGCTATGGCACTCATGCGCTGCATGCAATTCAACAATAGCCGCTCTGCTTTGAGCAATGCCCGCGTGTTTCCTTCAACGGTAAAGGCAATGTCTCCGTAACGGGCAAACATCCCGTCACTGATTTTGACATCTGCTGAACAGTTGGGATCTGAATGTTTTAGGATCATTAACGCCAGATCCACACCGGCAAGAATGCAGTCATCCTTGACCAGCAAGATAGCCGAGCTGCGGTCGTGTTCCGGAATACAGGCCATTGAGGTATGGTCACCCGAACCTACATCCTCCATAAGAGCACCTGTAATGAAGTCTTGAAGCTCATTTTCTGAAAACATCATGTATAAGTTTTAATAATGTGCTAAGGAGGCGGTGAAGATACGGCACTATCCTGAATTGCTTTTTAGGTTAACGGGCTTACTCAATGAAAACAACACCGCTATACTGCCTTCCATCTGCTGTGATATATTGATACAGATACACTCCCGAA
>JBJHCA010000004.1:0-34595 GCA_050485785.1 Saprospiraceae bacterium
TCCTTATACCGCATGCCCATGGCTGAACCGGTTGCCGGTATAGCCTGCATTCCGGTTGCCGATGACTGATGCGGAATCTGCACCTGATCAGGCCGCCTCAGGCTGGGATGCCCGTAATAAGTCCGCCCGCCGGAAAAAGGATCATCTCGTTTGGCCAATAGCTGCAACATCAGCTCGCGAGGCTCCATTCCCGCTGCCAGCAAAAAAGCATCATCCCGGTAATAGAGATAAGCATAGTCCTGGGGCAACATCTGAAGGCCCGCAGCTATCTGTATCGCTTCATGCCCGCGACTCGTGGCATGAACGTACTTGGATACCAGCTTAAAATGTTCTTCATAAAGGTTGGACATGGCCACAGCCGTTGACATCAGCCTGAAGGCCTTTTCGAGGGTGGCTAGGTCTGTTGCAGTAGCTTGTATGGACGAAGTATTCAATACGATAGGATTTTATGACTCAATGATTAATTTCCTTTAAAGGCTTCTATGGCATCGCGGGTAAAATCAGACAGCACCAGCCTACCGCTTACAGCTGCTCGGTCCCGAAGCAGCTGCTCCCAGTGCTCGGTTCCTTCCCAAAACACTTTTTTCAATGCACTGACAGCTTCAGGATTGGACCCCTTAAGCTCGGCCAGATGAGTATCGATCCATAAATCCATTTCCTCATCATCATTGAAAAGCTTCTGGTACAGCCCCAGCTCATATGCCCATTGCGCTGATTGCCACTCATTGGGCGTCAGGGCCATATAGCTGAATGCCGAAAGGCCAATTTTCCGCTGAACTACCGGCCCTATTACAAAGGGTCCTATTCCCACGGCCAGTTCACTCAGCCTTACAGAGGCAAAACGCGTAGCCACACATATATCACAGGCTGCAGCTAAACCTACACCGCCACCTACTGCCTTACCCTGTATTCTGCCAATTACCGGCTTGGGCGACCTTCGAATAGCCAGAATTACATTGGCAAATCCCATAAAAAAACGATACCCGCTTCGCTCATCACTTATGGCAGCCAGCTCATCAAAACTGGCTCCGGCGCAAAATGTACGGTTGCCAAAACTCTGCAGTATAATGGCAAAAATGTCATCCCGCACACCCGCCTCTTCAATGCTTTCGGCTATCCGGGCCAGGATACCTCCTGGCAAACTGTTGGAAGCCGGTGTCCCGAATGTGATGATGGCCGCACCATCACGTATAGTAGTATTCACAAATGCAACATCCGTTTTACTCATGAGCTTTGGTTTTTCTTTTTTACCATGGTTAAAATTGTAGCTACTGCAACCGACTCCCCGGTGTCATCATATACGTCAACATACCATTTAACAATACCTTTGGCTATGTCATCCTCATCCCGCTTCTCCTGCGAAATCTTCTCTCTGGCTGTAAACCGGACACCAATGGTCATACCCGGATATACCGGCTTGGTAAACCGGCATTCATCTATCCCGTAATTGAGCAGCACCGGCCCCTTCCGGGCATCTACAAACAATCCAGCCGCCTTGGATAAAATAAAATATCCGTGGGCAACCCGCTGCTCAAATATGGTACCCTCCAGTGAAGTGGCATCCATATGGGCATAAAAGTGATCACCGCTTACATTGGCAAAATTGGTTATGTCTGTTTCGGTCACGGTATGTTTGGCCGTGATCAGGGTCATACCGGGCTGTATGTCTTCAAAATGCATTCTGAACGGATGCACTTCAGTCTCCTGATAAGGTGCACCGGGCTGGTAAACCCGGGTCACTTCGGTAATCATACCGGGATGCCCCTGAATGGCAGTTCGCTGCATATAATGCTTTACACCGCGCACACCGCCCATCTCCTCACCGCCACCAGCCCGGCCCGGCCCGCCGTGTACCAGCAGTGGCATGGGCGAACCGTGTCCGGTGCTTTCTGCTGCACAGGCAGCATTCAGTATCAATATCCGTCCGTGGTGGCTGGCCGCTCCTAATACAAATTGCCGGGCCTGCCTGGGATCATTGGTCACCACCGAACAACACAGGCTTCCCTTGCCTCTGTTGGCCAGCTCAATGGCCCCGTCTGTGTTTTCATAGGGCATCAGGGTAGTAACCGGACCAAATGCCTCCACTTCATGGGTAACATTTTGTTCAAAGGGCTTATCGTTACGCAATACAATTGGCGACATAAACGCGCCTTTTCCTGCTTCCGCTCCTACAACCTCAGGAGTATCCAGACTGCCAAATACCAGGGATGAGCCGGTGAGTAACTCCCTGACCCTGGCATTCACTTCTTCCACCTGATCCTTGCCCACCAACGCACCCATGCGTACAGTCTCATCTTCCGGATTGCCAATTGTGGTCTTTTCAAGCGCTTTGCCCAACTGGATCTGAACATCTTCAAGCAAGTGCGCAGGTACAATAACCCTGCGGATGGCCGTACACTTCTGGCCGCATTTTACCGTCACTTCCTTGCGAACCTCCTTGATAAACAGATCAAACTCAGGTGTGCCAGGTACGGCATCCTCTCCCAATATGCTGGCATTGAGGCTGTCCGCTTCCATATTAAACGGAATCGCTTTGTCAATGATCCGGGGATGAGATTTGAGCAACTTGCCCGTAGATGCCGAACCGGTAAAAGTGATCACATCCTGGCTATCGGCATAATCCAGTATATCCCTGGCTGAGCCGCAAATCAATTGCAAACTTCCTTCGGGCAATATTCCCGAGTCAATAATGTCCTTCACTATAACCTCGGTGAGAAACGAAGTGACCGTAGCCGGTTTGACAATGGCCGGTACCCCGGCCAGTAAATTCACGGAAACTTTCTCCAGCATTCCCCAGATGGGAAAATTGAACGCATTGATGTGAACCGCCACGCCGTGCCTAGGTACCATGATGTGATGTCCCATAAACGTTCCTTGCTTCGACAATGGCACATGTTCTCCATCCAGGTAGTATGGCTGATCGCCAAATTTTTTTCTCAGGCTGGCGTAAGCAAACAAAGTACCAATCCCGCCATCGATGTCGATCCATGAATCGGCTTTGGTGGCACCGGTCTGATAACTGACCGGATAGTATTTTTTACGAATGCCGTACAAGTGTAATGCCAAAGCTTTAAGCATTTGTCCGCGTTCCTGAAAGGTCATCTTTCGAAGCTTCGCACCACCGGTGTTTCGGGCATAATTGTACATGCCAGCTATATCAATACCGTCTGACGAAGCCCGGGCAATAACATTTCCGCTCACGGCGTGATAAAGCGGCTTGCCTTCTCCCTCGCCTTCAATCCACCGGCCGGCAGCATAGTTTTTTATCTTGGTCATTGTTGCTTGGTTTCTTTCCATGTTTTGAAGCCTGCCATGGGCACCGGCCTTTGAGCAGGCATGTCAGTAAGTGGTTCACAGGGCTCCAGACCCTCTCTGCAATCTGCAGGCAATTGCTGATAGAGCCTGGTCCCTTCTGTTTTCCAGGCCAGCATTTCATCGCTTACGCTGCCTACAATCTTGTGTGGGTTGCCCACTACCAGGCTTCGTGCAGGGATTTCAGTGTCGGCTTTGATAAAACACAATGCCCCCACTATGCAGCCATCTCCTATCACACTGTTGTCCATCACTACGGCATTCATGCCTATCAGGGCATTGCGACCTATGGTAGCTCCGTGAATGATGGCTCCGTGCCCAATGTGAGCAGCTTCCCTGAGCGTAACACGCACACCGGGAAACATGTGAATGGTACAGTTTTCCTGTACATTGCATCCGTCCTCAATTACTATTTCTCCCCAGTCGCCCCGTATGGCAGCACCAGGACCGATGTAAACTTTGCGGCCTATCACCACATGCCCTGTAACCGTGGCCGCAGGATGGATAAACGCCTCAGGATGGATTACCGGCTTTACACCTTTAAATGCATAGATCATACTCAGGCAAGCTCTGTATAATTGCCGCGAAGATAATGAATTTGCCTTGGAGAAACCAGCTTTCAGCTTGCTATTCGCACTGCCTTCAAAATTAAAACATACCAGCTCACAGCAGCCATTGAATGCCGGAACATAATACTTGCTTTCCCTTCTCACCGGGCCCGTGCAACAGATTTACAAAGTACTTCTCCACCGCTTTGATATGGTCTTACATTTAGTGATGTCCAATCGTATTCTGCCTGAGGAGTGCAATAATTTTAAGATATTGCAGCCCCATTACTGAGGTTTATGACACAGCAATATGATTATCTGGCCACCACCATGGAAGGCCTTGAAGGGGTTTTAAGTGCAGAACTTGAAGCCATGGGGGCAGTTATAGTCAACCGGGGCAGGCGGGCTGTGTTTTTCAATGCCACCCGAAATCAGCTTTATCTGCTCAATGTATCCCTCAGAACAGCTCTGCATGTTCTGAAACCTGTCGGCCGGTTTAAAGCCGCCGATGCAGAACAACTGTATAAAGGCATAATCGACATGCCCTGGCATTCCATGTTCGGAGTGGACAAAACCTTTGCCATCACTTCTGTGGTTCACTCAGCAGCCTTTCCCCACAGTGGCTTTGTAGCCCTCAAAGTGAAAGATGCCATTGCTGACCGGTTTGTCAAGGAATTTGGTCACCGGCCCGATGTTGATACCCGGCAGCCCATGGTGCGCATTTTTGTACATATCCATGACGATTCTGTAACCGTGAGCCTAGATGCTTCGGGGAAAAGCCTCCACAAAAGAGGTTACCGCTCCATGGACCATCCGGCACCGCTCAATGAAATTCTTGCCGCCGGAATACTGCTGCTGGCGGGTTATGACGGTTCCCGTCCTTTTTACGACCCGATGTGCGGCTCCGGCACCCTGGTTACGGAGGCTCTGATGATCGCCGCCGGATTCCCGCCTAACCTCGATCGCAATGAATATTGTTTCCGTCATTGGGCAGATTACGATGAGGATACCTTTGAATCCGCACTTAAAATTGCCCGGGGCGGTATAAAAAAACCGGAACACTTTCTGTTTGGCAGCGATATTCACCCCAAATCCGTGCGAACCACCCAGCACCATATCAGCAAACTGCCTTTCTTTAAAATGGTAAAACTGAAGGAGGGCAACTTCTACAAAATTTTACCTCCGGTCAGCAAAGGCCTGCTGATCGTTAATCCCCCCTACGGAGAAAGGTTGCAGATCAATCATGCCGTTTCATTCTACGAACGGCTTAGTAAACGCTTGTTCCTCGATTATCCGGCCTGGGATCGCTGGGTCTTCAGCAGCAACACCGAAGCTTTGCAAAAAATGCGCTTGCGCGTAGGAGAAGTGTTGGACCTCAAAAACGGAGACCTGCCCTGCAAACTCATTCACTTCCCGCCGTCAGAACCGCAAAAACAGACTCCTGAAAAAAAACCGGTAACCAAAAAATCCGGAAACGCTCGCTCAGGTGCACACATCCGTCGTACTGACCCCAAATCTGGCTCGCCAAAACGAAGTAAACCGGGTACGGCCACACCGCGGAAAAACGATAAAAAAGACAGTCGCAAGTAAACTTCACACCAGCTCATCCTCCTCAGGCGGGCGTCGTCCAGACCTTTTTTCCAATTCCTCCTCAGGTATATCGGGCCACTCCTGACCATCAGGAAGAGTATTCTGCTGCTTGCCTGAAGGATGCTTGCGGCTCAGCCGTTCCATTTCACGCTGAATGGCTTTGTGCTCCCATTCTTCGTCAATAGCGCCAATAAACGGGATACCAAAGGCCTTGATATAATCAATCAACAAAGCTATTCCCCAGGGTACGGCTACAAACAAGAACCACCACCTGCCGGGAGCCGTGCGCATATTGATGAAAAACAAAAGTCCGATAACACCCATGTAGGTGATGAGATTGGAATAAAACTTCTTGCGTCGCTTTACTCTCTGCTTGGCAACATACCGGATTTTATCTTCGTAATTTTCAGGCGTTTTCATGTTATCTGTTCGCGGTGCAAACCTAAGGCAAATTATTCACCCCAGGCATAGGTTTTAAATTCAAACCCGCATAATGTCAATACCCGGTCAGTAATGGTAGCCACTAATGCATCAGTCGACTCGGGATTACTGTAAAAAGACGGACTGGCCGGGCAAATTATTGCACCCATCTGTGAAAGCGCAAGCATATTACTCAGATGCAGCGTACTGTAAGGCGCTTCCCTGGGTACCAAAATCAATTTTCGCCTTTCCTTTAGCATAACATCTGCTGCCCGGGTTGTGAGATCATTCGAAAAACCTTGGGCAATGCGAGCCAGTAATCCCATTGAACAGGGAATCACGATCATGCTCTCATACCGGGCAGAGCCGCTCGCAAACGGCGCCATAAAGTCTCCCGCCTCATAAAAGTCAAACGGATAGTCTGCATAGGATTCATTGTTCAGCTCCAAACGCCAGTTGAGCCTGGCATTATCACTCATTATAACGCCTACCCGTTCCCATTGATCCTGAACTTCCATCAACCGGTCAAACAAAACCCTGGTGTAAATGGATCCACTGGCCCCACCGGCCGCTACCACAATTTTTTTCATATCTTGCCGATGCTTACGTTAAGTGAACACATAATTAGTTAAAAGTTCTTTAAAAACCATAACAAGCCATAGGCTTAGCGGTTATATGCTTAATTTTACCTCCCTATCCAGAAGAAACTTTTATGATGAAGCTTTGGTTTGTACTGCTTTCAACCTTTATTTTCTCTGCCGGCCTTTTTGCTCAGGTTAATTGGTACACCTGGGAAGAAGCTATCGAAGCTCAAAAAAAGGAACCCAAAAAAATTATGGTTGATATCTACGCTGTATGGTGCGGCCCGTGTAAAATGATGGATCGCAACACCTTCAGTAATCCCGCCGTTGCCGATATGCTCAATAAACACTTCTACCCGGTTAAGCTGGATGCGGAAACCCGCAGAGACATCATTTACAACAATCATACTTTTACCTGGCAGCCCGGCGGCCGAAATGGTATCCACACGCTGGCCTATTCACTTACCGACGGCAGACTGAGCTTTCCTACCATGGTTTTTCTCGATGAGTCAGTGTCTATCATCAGCCGTGTACCCGGCTACCACGGTCCCGATGACTTTATCCATATTCTGAACTTCCACGCCAACGGTACCTACAAAAGAACTACCTGGGAAGCCTATTCCCGTGAAGTAAGGCGCGGCAACTAATAAGAGCATCATGAATAGTCCTTTCTTCCTCATTCCGTTTTTCTTGCTTTCTGTGCTGTTCTTTATTGCCTGTACTCAGCACAATAATGTTGATGAACACACAGCAAACTCAGCAATATCAGGAGAGGTAACCATGAATACTAATGCCGTTACCGTGGCTAAAGCCGCCGGTATTCAGAAATCCACCGCTTCTGCCGACCGCGTGCAATGGATGAACTGGGAAGAAGTTCAAAAAGCTATGAAAACTGAACCCCGTATGGTGTTTGTAGATATCTACACCGACTGGTGCGGCTGGTGTAAGCGAATGGATAATAATACCTTCCAGAAACCCCATATTGCCCGCTATCTCAATCAGCATTTTTACAATGTCAAGTTCAATGCCGAACAAAAAGAACCCGTGGTTTTTCAGGGCAATGAGTTTAACTTCGTAGCATCCGGGCGCAGAGGATATCACGAGCTGGCCGCACAGCTTACCCAGGGCCGCCTGTCCTACCCAACCATCGTGTTTATGGACGAGCAACTCAGGCTTATTCAGCCTATTCCCGGTTACCAGGCCCCGGAAAACTTTGAACCCATCATGACGTTTTTTGCCGGTCAGCATTATACCACTACCTCCTGGGAACAATACCGTGCCACCTACCAACCCATGAATCAGTAATCCGCTGAGCAGAGCCGGCTCTTTTCAGTTTTTATTCCCGGAGCGAATTCAGATCTTGATTCTGGATATCTTTTTGTGGGTACCGCATAGCGGTACTGTATAGATTTGCTTTTCGTTAACCCCCCTCTACCCGATAATGACTTATACGGCGTGATACTTCTTCTTTTGAAGCACTGCCCTGCTTTCGGTGTTGATCAGCACTCCCCGCGTAGCATGCCCTATCTGAGCAGCATTGGCCTCATCGGTATTAATGTGCATTTCCAGCACAAACTGGTCCGAAACCCTGATCAGTTCATGGCCCAATGTAAGTGACCGGCTCCCGCTTCCAACTGCTATGTCAACAATATCTCCATCCAATACACCAAACGTTTCGGCATCTTCGGGATGCATGTGAATATGCCGCCATGCACAAATAACGCCTTCGTCAAGCACCACTTTGCCCTGCGGACCTATTACTGTACACCCGGGTGAATTCTCAGTTTTGCCCGACTCCCGCACTGGTGCACCAATGCCCAGAAAAAACTCATCGGTTCGCGATACTTCAATCTGATTCCTGGGTCTTACCGGGCCGAGAATCCTCACGCGCTCTATTTTGTTTCGGGGGCCTACAATGGTTACGGTTTCTTCTGCGGCAAACTGTCCAGGCTGCGACAGAGGATTGCGATAGGTAAGCTTGTATCCGACATCAAACAGCTGTTCCAGTTTTTCCTGAGTAATATGCATGTGCCGGGCAGATACGGCAATTGGAATTTCAGGGATGGTGTTCACTTTGTATTTTACTTCAAACAGTGCAGCGGTCTGCATGGCAATGGAACGCTGCTCGTCAGTTCGGACGGTCATCAATTTTACCCGGCTGTGATTCCAGCTGAAAACGCGAACATCTGCTTCCCGTGTCGGATTCGCGTCGTGATAGGTGTCTTCATTGATCATAGCTCCAAGATATTCCAAACGCTGACAAGTGCGATGCCGCACAGTAGGGCTGTTTTTGCCGATACCTCCGGTAAATATGATCACATCCACCCCACCCATGATGGCAGCATAAGCTCCGATATATTTTCTGAGCCGGTGTGTAAATACCTGAAGTGCAAGTTGCGCTTTGCGATCTCCTTGCGTACTCAGAGCAAGTATATCCCGCATATCTCCTGAAATCCCGGATAACCCTTTTAATCCGCTTTCCTCACTCAGCATGTGTTCCACTTCTTTGTAAATCATTCCCGATTTTTTCATGAGATGAGTGATCAGTCCGGGATCCAGATCACCACTCCGGCCGGCCATCACCAAGCCTTCCAGCGGTGTCATGCCCATACTGGTTTCCACGGAACGACCATACTCCACGGCAGCCAGACTGCAGCCACTACCCAGATGGCAGGATATGATCCGCAGATTGCTGAGCGGAACATTGAACCACTATGCCGCTCTTTCACACACATACTGGTGACTGGTGCCGTGAAAGCCGTACCGGATCAATCCGTACTTCTCGCTGACGTCATAGGGCAAGGCATACCAGCGCGCCCTTCTGGGCAAAGTCTGATGAAATGCCGTGTCAAATACGGCCACGTGTTTCATCCCCGGATACACATCCATGGCAACCTTTATTCCGGCCAGATTAGCAGGATTGTGTATAGGTGGAAGCGCTGACAAAGTATCGATGTTTTGCATCACCGCTTCATCGATCCACACAGCTTCATCGTAGTAATCACCACCATGGGCTACACCATGCCCGAATCCTTAAATGGAATCTGCCCATTCTGTAGCCTTGATGCGCTCCATCGGATAGTTGAAGTAAAAAGTATAGGTTTTGCCACTCTGCAATACCGTACTTTCACCCGGTCCGTTAAACACCGGCTCTTGTCTGATTCGCTCAACCTGCATTTCCAGTATGGTCTTCTGATTCAGGGTATCGATCAATGCAGCTTTAACGGATGAACTGCCACAATTTAACACACAAATATTCATGATTTGCCAATTATAATTCAATGATCTTGATCCGGCTATCCATAGGGTCGAACAAACCTGCCAGGGTTTCTAAAATTCCGGGGCCATACATGGAATAAAATGATAGAAATGACTCATGTCTTTCCTGAATAGAGTTGGCCGGGAACAATCGATCGTGGAAATATTCAATCTGCTGAACCAGCAACTCCTGGTTTTTCTTTTCGGACCGGACCATTTTTTTCTCAAGATTCTCAATACTGTTCAGAGTCCTGGTCATTTCTGCCAAAACCGGACGCTCCAGGGTTGGATCAATATCCACCGCGCGGTTCCGGATTTGTTCAAATACTCCAGCAATGCTCTTCCGTGCCTCAGTCAGTGCAAGTTCATGCTCAGATGCGGACTCAAGATGTTCCCTGATCAACTGATGCTTGTCTTTCCATAAATCGGCAATACTCAGCTTCAATTTTTCAATCCGGCGCAACACGGGTTTATCCAGCATAAAGGCAGAATCGCGGCGAACCAAAACGGGGAATGGAACACCATAGTGATCAAACTGGGCTTTTCGTTCAAGCCAGTAGGCTATTTCACCACCTCCACCAACGTACGCTAGATTGGGAAACAGCATTTCCTGATACAATGGCCGTAGGATCACATTGGGGCTAAACTTTTCAGGGCTTTCCTTTATCTCGTTAGCCAGTTCCTCCCGGGACCATGAAAACCGACCATCACCTGCTATGTATTTTCCTTGGTGATAGTCAATGCGCAGTCTCATACCGGGTTCCGCATAAAACAGGTTAACTCTTCGCGGTGGTGCCTGGGCTTCAAACCCCAGTCCGGCCTTAATACCTTCTATGGTTGATGTTACCTTATTCAGGGATGTGCCCAACAAAATGTCATCCATCATAATATCCACAAAACGCTGCTTCATGGCAGCCGGGCTTAAATGCACAACCAACAAACCCGTTTCTGCAAACAACTTCTGCAGGAAGTACCGGATCATACTGCCATAATCTGTTGTTGCACTACAGGCCTCCTCCATCAAGGCCGTCAGTGCCGGGCCGTGTGGGGTATGTCCCACAACATCCCTGATCTCGCTAATTACCCGCTCAATTCCATCCAAACTCAGCATGCCTGCCGGGCCTGAAGGATTGGCGTGCTCCCAGGTGATCCGCTGCCCCCACAGGTGAAGGTGATTCACTTCTTCGAAATCGTGGTCTTCCTGCCCCAGCACCAGCACGGGAATTACCCTGCAATCTGCCATTGCAGCTTCGGCCTTTCTGGCCACGGCAATAGCCGACAATGCCTTGAAAAACACATACATGGGTCCGCTGAAAAGTACCGGTTGATGGGCAGTGATCACGGTGTAGGTGTTAGGATGCTCAATACTTTCCATCACGGGCTGTATAGTCTGAAGCAAGGCATCCGGATAACCGTTGGTCTGCAGCAGCAGCTCTTCCTTCAGCCATGTCCTGTGTTCCTGGCTGATACCGGTGAATAGGGCCTGGCCGGCGATATTTTCGATTGTCGGCAATGCCGTAATGTAGGGAATAAACTGTTGCGGATTAAGCATGTAGGCTACATCCCGCTGAGCCAGTTTACCGGTTTCGTCAGGCTGGGCAAAATGAATATTGATCATGGGGTTGTGAAGCATGGAGAGAGAATATGGCCCGGATCAGTTGAGTACCATGGCATCGGGCATCTGTCCTATTACAGCATAATGATCGCCAAGGTTGGCCAGGGCCCGGGTCCAAAGGCTGTTTTTAGTGCGGCGGCTAAATACATAGTTGACATCACCAGGAGCCAGAATCCAGCTTCCTGATTGCATTTCTTCTTGCAACTGCATGGCATCCCAGCCCGCGTAACCCACAAAAAAACGGATCTGATTGGGCTGTACCAATCCTGAACCAATAAGAAACTTGAGCTGCTCATAATCTCCACCCCAAAACAATCCCGGCAATACTTCCTGCCCGTCCGGTAAAAGATCCCCCAAGGTGTGAATGTAGTGAAGTGAATTGGTCTGTACCGGCCCGCCGTAATAGGCTTCGGAATCAAACTCGGGAAAGCTGACAACCAGGTCAGCCACATTCATTTTAAGCGGTTTGTTAAGAATAAAGCCAAAACTCCCGTCCGGATGATGATCACATACCAATATGACGGAGCGCTTGAAGTTGGGATCAAGCATGAATGGCTCAGCAATGAGCAGGCTGCCTTTTTTAAGTTCAACTTCTGAAATCATTTCGCAAATATATCATTTAATCAGCCCAATGTCTACCTTTGGTTTCCGGCAATTTCCGGAAGCGTTTTGGGTTGTATTGAATAACGCCTGTACCCATATAAAGATCATTCGGATGAAGAGTACTGTTAAGTGGGCCATGTTTCTGGCCATTGCCATGATCATCTGGCTTGTGCTGGAATGGATGGCCGGAATCCATAGTTTCCTGGTTGCCTATTATCCCATTTCCACCTGGATATACTATTTAATTGTGGCTCTGGGCATCGCATTTCATACCCGTGAGGTCAACAGGGATGTTTTGCAGAAAAAAGGTGCTTTCATCCATTTGCTGGCTTACAACCTCCTGCTGCTGTCTGTGCTCATCCCGGTACAGTCATTGATCATATGGCTCTATGCAAGTGTTATCAACCCGGGACTGCTCAGCAACCTGGCCGAGTACAACACTCTTTATCATCCTGAAATGGCTCCGGAAGACATGCTGCCCGAACAGTTTTACAGTCAGTATTTTGCACCGGGCAACTTCGTGCTGATGTTTGCCATGCCCATGGCACTGCTGGGCATTTTTCTGTCATTCCTGGCAGCTGCATTTACCCGAACCGGAGCAAGCCGTTACAGTGACTGATCAAAGTGCAGATGTGGGAAATCTGCGATCAATGCGTTTGAAAAAACCCTGTATGGTTTTGCCGGTTCCTCCCACCTCGATAGCTTCTGCAGCTCCATCGGCAATCATGTTCTGCATGGTCTGAGTCCACCTTACCGGACTTACCAATTGTGCTTTGAGATTGCGGCGGATGGTTTCCGTGTCGGTGTAAGGCCTGGCATCTACATTCTGGTAAACCGGACAAACAGGCGTATTAAACACAGCTTTATCCAGAGCATCCTCCAGACGCTCTCGTGCAGGATCCATTAATGGCGAATGGAAAGCTCCACCCACTTCAAGCATGATGGCTTTCAGCGCGCCAGCTTCGCGGCATGCATCAGCTGCCCGCTGTACACCTTGCTGTGTACCACTAATCACCAGCTGCCCCGGACAATTGTAATTGGCCGGTATCACCAGATCATCGATACTGCTGCAAATTTCTTCCACTATGTTATCATCCAGGCCAACAATGGCTGCCATGGTACCCGGCCTTATATCACAGGCGTATTGCATGGCTTCTGCCCGCTGCTGAACCAGTAGCAGCCCCTCTTCAAAGCTCAGTGCTCCGGATGCCACGAGTGCAGAAAACTCTCCCAATGAATGTCCGGCAGTTGCCCCGGGCACTATGCTGCTATCTGCCAGTAAAAAACGGATCACGGAATGTAAAAAAATTGCCGGTTGTGTTACCCGCGTTTCGCGAAGCTGTTCAGCACTGCCGTCAAACATCACATCACTCAATCTGAAGCCCAGCGCGTCATTGGCCCTTTCAAACAATTCCCTGGCTTCCGCATGTTCGCCGTACCATTCTTTTCCCATGCCGGGAAACTGTGATCCCTGTCCGGGAAAAACATAAACCTTCATGAATCTATCTGTTTATAGGTGTCAATCAAGATCAGCCGCAATCAGCCTGAGAAACTCACTTCGGGTGGTGCCGTGTTCAAATTGCCCGGTAAATGCCGATGTAGTGGTGATGGAATTCTGCTTCTGAACACCACGCATCATCATACACATGTGCCTGGCTTCAATAACTACCGCTACACCCTGAGGTTCCAGCTCCTGCTGCAGGCAATTGACAATTTCATGAGTCAACCTTTCCTGAACCTGCAGCCTGCGCGCAAAGATATCGATCACCCGGGGAATTTTACTGAGACCAACAATTTTTCCGTTGGGGATGTATGCCACATGCGCTTTTCCGAAAAACGGCAAAATGTGATGCTCACACAACGAATAGAGCTCTATGTCCTTGACAATCACCATTTCGCTGTATGACTCGTGAAACAATGCCGACCGAATTATGGCTGCAGGATCCTGATTATATCCACCGGTCAGAAAATGAATGGCTTTGGCAGCCCGTTCAGGTGTTTTCAACAAACCCTCCCGTGCCGGGTCTTCTCCCAAACGCATAATAATCTCTTTGTAACTTTGGGCAGTTTCTTCCCAATGTGAAGTCAGGTAATTCTCGGGGTCAAATACATCATCAGTGGATGGGTATACCTTTTTCATAAACTTTCTGTTGATTTGATCAGCAGCGTAATAATTTCAGTCTTATTCTGCATTCAGGCCCTGAATATACGCGGAGTTTTTAACATATACAGCAGCGCATGCCTGTTAGATTGTAACAACCGTGAATTGATCTTCAGGTTGAGTATTCTGGCAACTATTTTCTGTTTCAGTGCCGGGTTCTTTTAATCCGGTTTGTTCAGGCACAAAAATCAGGTTAATGCATACAACACATCGCACCTTGTTATTATATGTTTTGCTTCTCACACTATCCAGTGTAAATTTCATATAAATACTGCATGGAAAGGCTGCTTCAATATTAACTGACCAATAATTATACATTAAACAATTTACGCACTGCTTCAACGCATTAAAACTGCCTTTACTTTTGTGACAGACTTGCTCTGTACTGCAATCACTATCTACTATGATCACCGGTGATTTCCATATCCACACTGTATTTTCTGACGGTACCAGTACGCCTGATTCATACATAGAAGCAGCACTGGAAGAGGATATTCCGGTATTGGGATTTGCTTGCCATGCGCCAACTCCGTTTGAATGCCCGTGGACTATTTCACCCTCCAGCTTTCACACTTATTTGCACGAACTGGACCGGCTGCAAAAGAGATATTCCGGCCAGATCGAGATTTACAAAGGTGTAAACCTCGATTACTTGCCCGTTTGGAATGATCACAACATACGCATGAAAAATTACCTTAACATGCTGGACTATATCATTGGCAGTGTGCACTTTGCCGACGAATTCAATGATGGCCGCCCCTGGGAGATCACCGGAAATCCGGCTGTATTCAATGCCGGCATCCATGAAATTTTCAATGGGAATGTTAAACATGCCGTCACTAGATACTTTGAACTGATCAGGGAGATGATAGTACAGATGAAACCTGATATGGTGGCTCACCTGGATCTGATAAGAATGCAAAATCAAACTTTCCCCTACTTTTCCGAAGAAGAAAAATGGTACAGGAAAGAGATGGTAAAAACGCTCCACCTCATCAGGGAAACTGACACGCTGATGGAGATAAACACCCGCCCCGTTTACTCAGGTAACATGCTAAACACTTTCCCTTCGCACACCACACTGGCAGAGGCCGGAAAAATGGGCATACGAATGGTCCTCAATTCCAATGCCCATGACCCCGCAGAAATTGCCGCAGGATATGAATACGCAACGGCTCTGCTGCTGCAATCAGGCATCAGAACAGTTTGGGTACTCTATGATGAATGCTGGCAGGCAGTACCGGTCAACTTTAAAGGCCAGTATTACTATGGCTACGCCGGGTAATAATATGAAATCCCGTTACTTGTTGAATAAAGCAGCGCACAAGTTAACTATCTGTGTTGAATATACTGCAGGGCAATTATGAAATTACTTCCTTTCCTCTTTGGAAGTTGCTTTTACTAAGTTTGGATTTCTTTTTTGTGGATAGCTCTTTGTTGTGCTTCTCTCTCAATGGCTCCCAGAATTTTTGCTTTCGTCTTCAGCCAGGGCGTGTTTCCTGTCTTCTGCCAAACGCTGATCTGTCCAGTCGATCTTCTGCTCAAAAGGGTGTTTCCTCACCGGGCATTCACTAAGAAGGCAATATCTGCATGCCTCAGGTATACAGGGATCCTGATGAATAAACACTTCTACATGCCACTCCCTGCCACCCAGCTTGCTGAATGCGTCCTGAAGCAGTTCCATTTCATCATGTGCCTCCTGCACCGTGTAGTACCAGGGCAGCGTCATATGGCAATCAATATGCAATGTTCGGCCATACCGGATAAAACGAAAATTGTGGATGTCTATCCAGGCATCACGGCGGCGTTGATTCATAGATTCGATCATGGCATTGATCAGGTGACGTGGTGCTTCATCCAGAATGCCACTTACCGATTGCCTGATAAGCTTAATGCCCATGGTGGCAATATAAGCACCAAAAATCATGGCAATCACCGAATCCAGCACAAACCAACCGGTGAGCCATACTACGGTAAGTCCCACCAGTATGGCCATAGTGGTCAGCATGTCCGACAGTAAATGCTTGCCGGTAGCTTCGTAAATTACGGATGACATGGCACGACCACGTTGTATAAGGATTAAGCCTGCCGTGCCGTGTACGGCACCTGTTAGCAATGTAATCAGCAATCCAATATCCAGTTTCTGCAGGTCAGCAGGATGCCAGATATCATACCCGCCTTTAATTACCAGAAACACACCGGCTACAAGTATAAACATCCCTTCAAGCCCGCCCGAAAGAAATTCGATTTTGCTGTGGCCGTAGGGAAAGTTCAGATTTCGTGGACGGGCTGAAAAGTAAAGGGCAAACAAACCAAAACTTCCAGCAAGGATATTGACTATGGATTCAAGTGCATCAGAAAGGATGGCATTACTGTGCGTCAGATGCCAGGCAATGAATTTGGCGATGACCAGAATCACGCCAATAATCAATACATTGCGATAAAGAGGTATCGTTTTTCGGATTTCCTGACTCCGGGTTTTTTCAATGTCCGTAATGTGCATGGGCTGATGTTGCGAACGTATCTCTACAAAAATAGTACATTTGCCGTCCTCGTTACAATTAAGGAAGCATTAAATTACAGCCCTATGGAATGGATCAATTCCCGCACTGAGCAGTTCATGCAAACTTACCTCGACAATCACTCCCCTACCAGCTATGAATACACCGGCCAAAAACTATGGATGGACTACATTGCTGAATATGTCGATAAACTGGAAACCGACAATTACGGTACTGCCTTTGCTATCCTAAATCCCGGCAAGGACTACAGGGTTATGATTGAAGCCCATGCCGACGAGATATCATGGTACATAAGCTATATTAATGATGACGGATTTTGTCATGTTATGCGCAACGGCGGCTCTGACCAGGCACTGGCCCCGTCAAAACGTGTGTTTATCCATACCCGTACCGGAATCAGAGAAGGCGTTTTTGGCTGGCCGGCCATTCATACCAGAAAAGATCCCCATGAACCCGTACCCAAAGTGGAAGAACTGTTTATCGACGTAGGCGCAGCCAACAAACAGGAGGTACTCGACATGGGTATCCACGTAGGCTGTGTAGTAACATACCAGGACACCTTTACCCGGCTAAATAACCGCTTTTACGTAGGCAGAGCCCTCGACAACCGAATTGGCGGGGTGATGATTGCTGAAGTGGCACGCCACCTACGTGAGCAAAACATCGAGCTGCCTTATTCGCTTTACATCGTTAACTCAGTGATGGAAGAAGTAGGATTAAGAGGTGCGGAAATGATTGTTGAAACCATTCGACCGCATGCAGCTATCATCACAGATGTTACCCACGATTCTTCCACTCCGCTGATAGAAAAGAAAAAATTTGGTGACATACGTTGTGGTCTGGGCCCTTCAGTAACCTTTGGTCCGGCAGTTCACAATAAACTTCAGGACCTGGTTATTGACACTGCCCAACAGCACGGCTTACCACTTCAGTATGAAGCTGCTTCGCGTTCAACCGGAACCGATACCGATGCCATAGCTTTTGCCTGCGGCGGTGTCCCTTCAGCGCTCATATCCCTTCCGCTCAGGTACATGCACACCACGGTGGAAATGGTTGACAAAATCGATGTGGCCAATACCATTGCCCTGATGTTTCACACTTTGCAAAACATAAAACACGGGCATTCATTCAAATACCTGTAAACAAACAGGTTTTATGCTTGTGTTAAAATAAGACTGCCACTTGCCTGGTGAGAACAATTTAGTTATATTTGCACATCATTTAACGGGGTCAAAACTTAACTTTTTTATGCGTTGGATACTACTCACTGTTGTGATGCTGTCATTTAGCATGGCATCCTTATCAGCTCAGGCATGTAATTACACCTTCAACGAGTACGATCGTTTTCTGCAGGTAACCAATAAGCAAACCCATGCCAGGATGATACTGAACATCCGCAATATCCTCAATGTCTATTTCACCAAATACGGTGACATGTACGATATGCGCGTCGAGTTATCCGTTCCCGATTTTAAGTTCTATGTAATCAGAGAGGATGACCCCCTCGTTTTTAATCTGCACAAAGATGAGCCTATCAGGCTCTATCCCATGGGAATGGGTTCTGTGCGAAATGAGCATCCGCATGCAGTAGTATCAGCCCGTTACCGGCTTAGCCGTGCCGACCTGGAGCGCATCGCCTTTGGCTGGCCCGAAAGCTTTAAAATGCATTCCGACGAAGGTGACTGGAATCTCGCTTTGCGGCCCTACAACACCGAAAAGCTCATTGAAGCTGCCAAGTGTATGCTTGACTAGCTTTTAGTTGGTGGTTGCGCCTGCTACATTGGCAATGCATACGGCATCACCTTAAATTGTCAAACTGATTATTTAGTATCATTTACCGGATAGCTGAAGCATAAACTCCAGCAGTTTATCAAGCGCTTTACGTCGGTGACTCATGGCGTTTTTTTCCTCCGGATCCATCTGTGCAAAAGTAACATCCCGACCACGGGGAATAAAAACGGGATCGTAGCCAAACCCTCCAACACCTCTCGGGCTCATAGCAATGGAGCCTTCGCAAATACCTTCAAATGTATGCAACCTACCTTCTGCATCCATTAGTGCAAATACCGTCCTGAATCGGGCTGATCTGTTTCTGTGCCCCTGTAACTTTTCAAGCAGTTTATCAATGTTAGCCCGGTGGTCACCATGGACGCCCCCGTATCGTGCCGAATACACCCCGGGCTCGCCGTCCAGGGCATCCACTTCAAGGCCGGTGTCTTCCGAAAAACAGGGTTGGTCAAACAACTCAAAAACGAAGCGTGCCTTTTGCTCTGCATTGGCTTCAAGCGTGTCATGGTCTTCGGGTAGCTCTTCGTAATACCTCATATCGGTGAGGCTGCGCAGCTCAATTCTCCCCTCCAGAATTTCATGAACCTCCGCAACCTTGTTGGGATTTCCCGTGGCAAAAATCCAGATTTCGCCCGGGCTCATACCAGATGTTTTTTCAGCAGTTCCCATAGCTTCATTTTCTGGTTGCGGTCAGTTAAATAAGCCTTCAGCGGATGGACAAAAAACAAGCTTCGTTCACCTCGTGCAATCCTGGTGTAAAGCTGATTGCCGATGGCTAGCTGCAAGCGGGAAGGATCCAAACCAAAAATCAGGAGTTTCTTTTGATTCAGTGCTGAAACCAGCTGCCTGAATGGATAACTCTCTGCCGGTCCCAGCACTAAAATACATTGATCAATTACTTCAAGACCCACACTTTTCAGAATGCGCTCGAGCAACTCCCTGAGTGCAGGCTGATCCCATTCGTCCTGACCAACAACAATCATCACCGCACCTTTGGCATTGCCGTGCAACGCAGTTTTCAGATCAACCGTTGCAGGAAAAAACACGTATGGGACTTCATAATTCATGTTCTGGTAAAATTTGATAATTTGATTTTGAAAGCCGCTAAATATTTGTATATTCACGTTCCGAATAAATCCACAGCCTTTGCAATAAACCTTCGGCAATCTGAGATTGTAAATATAGTGCTATATGCCGGAAACCCGATTTTTCGGAGCTGTATAAAGTTTGACATATTGTAAAACAGAAAAATAAATTGCCCATGAACATTCAATTGGTTCGGAATAACAATTCAGCACTCGACAAGATCGACTTTAACAATATACAATTCGGCAAGCACTTTTCAGACCACATGTTTGTAGCCGATTACCGCGACGGAGTGTGGCAAAATCTCAGAATAGAACCTTATGGCCCTTTTCAGATTGATCCTGCCAACATTACACTGCATTATAGCCAAACCATTTTTGAAGGCATGAAAGCCACAAAAAATATGGACGGTACGCCTTGTCTGTTCAGGCCTTATGATCATGCCCGCAGGATGAACGAATCTGCCCGAAGAATCTGCATGCCCGAAATTCCGGAAAACCTGTTTGTGGAAGCACTTCAGGCATTGATCCGCATCGATGAAGCCTGGATTCCCAACGACCCGGATTCCGCTTTGTACATACGCCCTTTTATGATTGGTATGGACAATAAGCTGGGGGTAAGGCCTTCCAATACTTACCGGTTTATGGTCATCACCAGTCCGGTAGGGCCTTATTATCCCAAACCCGTAAAACTGATTGCCGCACAAAAGTATGTACGCGCAGTACCCGGCGGTGCCGGTGAAGCAAAAACCGGCGGCAACTATGCGGCCACCCTCGAACCCATGCGGACAGCATCTGAAATGGGCTTTGACCAGATCATGTGGATGGACAATAAAACCTGGAAATACATTCAGGAATGCGGTACCATGAACCTGTTTTTCGTCATCGACGGCACTGTGATTACCCCGCCTACTGCCGGTGCCATATTAAAAGGCATTACCCGCGATTCCTTTATCAAACTGCTTCAGCACAAAGGCATACCTTTTGAAGAGCGGCCCCTGAATATAGACGAAGTGGTAGCTGCCTGGCAAAGAGGACAGCTCAACGAAGTATTCGGCTCGGGAACTGCAGCGGTAGTGGCCTTTGTAGATGGAATCCAGTATAAAGACCTCTACATGGAACTGCCTCCAATTGAAGACAGAAAAGTGAGCCACATGCTCAAAAAGGAGATCAATGGCATCCGCAAAGGTTTACTTCCCGATCCGTTTGGCTGGATAACCGAAGTGCCGGCCGAAGAACCCGCACCTGAAATGAGCAACGGCAATGGCCAGAGCAGCTCACTCAGGAAATTGCGCCGCAGCGGACAAAAAGAAGTGGTTGTTGATTAACAGCCTTTCAAAGTAGTTTTACTGCTCTCAATATTTTCAGTTAGTTTTTTGATAGCTCTTTGTGTGGGCACCCTGTACCCTGTATAAAGGTGTTGTACTTTTATTACTCATTACTGCATTGTGCCTGAAGCACCTATTAGCTGCTTACACCATTTTATAACATTCAACAAATTCGTATATTGGACACCGGAAAGTTCATTTTCTTCCGGGGAAACCCGGGATGAATGTTGTCAAAACAAAAAGTTATCGATCATGAAAGAAGACCCCATCTACTGGCCTGAAGAGGTTGAAATGCTGCGATCAATCATACGCCAAACCGGGCTTGAGGAAACCATCAAATGGGGAGCCGAAGTGTATACATACAATGGGAAAAATGTGGTGAGTGCCGGAGGTTTTAAAAACTTTTTCACCCTGTGGTTTTACAACGGCGTTTTCCTCAATGACCCTTACAATGTGCTTGTCAGCGGTACGGAAGGTAAAACCAAAGCACTCAGACAATGGCGCTTTACATCAATGGACGACATCGATGAGAAAAAGATCCTCTCTTATCTTCATGAAGCCATAGCCAACGAAAAAGAAGGTCGTGTGTGGAAACCAGAAAAGTCAGGGCCACTGATAGTTTATCCGCTTCTTAAGGAAGCATTGGATAATGACCTTTCAATGAAAAAAGCTTTTGATGCCCTTACTCCCTACAAACAAAAAGAGTATTCGGAATATATCGAATCGGCAAAAAGAGAAGCCACTAAGCAGTCAAGGCTCCTCAAAATAAAACCAATGATACTGGGGGGCAAGGGCTTACATGACCAATATAAATAGAACCGGCATGACACAGAATAAAATCCGCGAAACGACTGTAAGTGTCAATGAATTCATTTTGGCAGTTGCTCAGGAGCGCAAGAGAGCAGACAGCTTCAGGCTTGTTGAGCTGATGAAGGAAATTTCTGGCTTTGAACCCAGATTGTGGGGACCGTCAATTATCGGATTTGGAAGTTACCATTATAAATACCCGAGCGGTCATGAAGGCGATGCTCCGCTAATTGGCTTTTCACCGCGAAAAGCAGCTATCTCCCTGTATGTTTTCACTGGTTTGGATGAACATTCACATTTGTTGGAAGGGCTTGGAAAATTCAAAACCGGCAAGTCATGTATTTACATAAACAAGATAGATGATATCGATACCGAAAAACTGAGAAGCCTTATGAAGACAACTATTGCCTGGCTGCATCAAAAATACGGCAAACAGTAGTATCGGCAATTTCCGCAGCATTTCCCGGGATTATACCCTTTCAACCGGAAGCATGAACACTACTCTACCGGCCTTTCACTTTACCGATATCGCGGCGTTCTTTCTTAGTTGGCCGGCCACTGCCTCTTTCCCGGCGTTCTGCGGCTTCTGAACTCACGAACCAGTTTTTGTACTTGTTTCTTTCCTCCTCCGGAGTAAGGTCAGTATAACACGTACGGGCTATGGGTGCACCTACCCTTTTCTCAATCAGCTGCTCTACCCGGTAAGTCAGGTTAAACCCATCCTTTTTAACAGTAACCGTCTGACCGGCAACCACCATAGCTGAAGGCTTCACCGGTACATTGTCGACCCTGACCGCATTGGAACGACAGGCTTCGCAAGCTATCGACCTCGACTTGAATATTCTCACACTCCAGAGCCACTTGTCAATGCGAACCTTCTCTGCCATATTATAACATTGATAACTGAGGAAGCTGAGGATCCATCTGTCGCAAAACCTCCACCACGTGCTTCATTACCACGTAATTGCGATACCATCTCACATCGGCAGGAACAATGATCCATGGAATTTCAGATTCATTAATGGCGTATTCATAAGCCTCCATGTACTCCTTCCAGTATGTGCGCTCATGCCAGTCCATCGGATTGTGCTTCCAATGCTTCCGCGGATCATCTATTCGCTCCTGGAGCTTTTGTTTTTGCTGCTCGGGTGATATGTGCAGAAAAAACTTCAGCACCCGGGTGTCATTATCATGCATCAAAAGGTTTTCCCAGGCATTGATGGCACTCATGCGAAATGCTACCCTGGCCATATCCACCCATTCATGCACCCGTTGAATAAGAATGTCTTCGTAATGCGAACGGTTAAACACCTGCACCATACCCTTTTGCGGAGCATGTTTGTGAATCCGCCACAGGAAATCGTGGGCCATTTCACGGCTCGATGGTTTCTTGAAGGCAAAAGTATTGACTCCTTCGGGGCTGCAATAGCTGAATACACTTCGCGTGGATCCGTCCTTACCGCTGGCATCCATGCCCTGCAACACCACCAGCATACTGTGTTTGGATTCGGCATACATGGTGTGATGCAGATCGCTGAGTTCCTTGCCCAGCGCTTTGAACTCTCGGGCTATATTTTTCTTTTTGACATTCTCTGGTGGCCGGGTACTGATTGCTGACAAATTGACGGACATAGGCTAGGACATTTTGCTTCGCTTCACCAAATATGACTGTAGTACCCGGTAATAACCGTCGCGGATATCCACATCCACATAATCGATTTTGTACTGAAGACACCGCAACATGATCTCCTCCTTGATGGCCTCAACTTTGCGTTTGTACTGTTCCTTGATAGTATTGGACTGAAGTCTGATCTTTTCACCGGTTTCCAGGTCGATGAACAAATGCGGCCTGTTTTCAAATTCAAACTCAACTTCCAGTCTGCGGTCAATAGTATGAAACAGGATTACCTCGTGTTTTTTGTGCTTAAGGTGGTGAATGGCAGAAAACAGCTCGTCCATGTTCTCGCCGCGGTCAAACATATCGCTGAATATGGCTATCAGCGATCGCTTGTGGGTTTGCATGGCTACTTCATGCAGGCTTTCCGCAGCAGAAGTAATAACCGACCTGTGCCCCTGTGAAATGATTTCCTCCAGGTAAGTAAGCATTAGCCGGTAATGAGAAGTGCTGGTTTTACAAGGGGTATGGCGTTGCAACTTTTCATCAAATACACTCAGCCCGAAAGCATCGCGCTGTTTGCGAAGCAGGTTCATCAATGCGGCAGCAGCCAGCACACTAAACCTGATTTTATTGATGGTTTTATCCCCTTTCTCATCTTTGTCAGGGAAAAACATGGAACCGGAAGCATCTACTACAATCTGGCATCGCAGGTTGGTTTCCTCCTCGTACTTTTTGGTAAAAAGTTTATCGGTACGGGCAAACACTTTCCAGTCGATATTCCTGGTTGACTCACCCTGGTTGTAAAGCCGGTGTTCGGCAAACTCCACGGAGAAACCATGGAAAGGACTTTTGTGAAGACCAATGATAAATCCCTCTACCACCTGTCTGGCCATCAGGTCGAGGTTTTCCAGTTCGCGAAGTTGAGCATCATCAAATGGGAGCATGCCGGGCATAGTTTATTACTTAACACAAAAAAGCCCCGTTTTCGTGTGAATCCGGGGCCTTGTTTGTCACTTGAAATGAAGGCTACAAATGAGGAGCCATGGCCGCTTCAAGTTTAGCTTTGGTAGTGAGGCCTATTTGCTTGGCTACTACTTCTCCATTCTTGATCAGCAGGATGGTTGGCAGGCTGCGAATGTTGAATTTCATGGCCACTTCGGGATTGTTATCCACATCAAGTTTGCCAATCACAGCTTTCCCTTCGTAATCTTTATGCAGCTCTTCAACTATGGGTGCAAGCATGCGGCAAGGGCCGCACCATTGTGCCCAGAAATCAATTACCACAAGTTTATCCGTTGAAAGGGCTTCCTTCTCAAAATTCTGATCGGTGAGTTCTAATGCCATAATATAGGTTGTTTGAACGTTGTTGAATAAATCGTAAATCACAATAACAAAATTGGCTCCAATTGGTTTTTACGCCTTTTTGGCAGGCCAATATCTGAATTTTCACCACATTTTCCGACTTTTATTTGGGGTATCTCTTTGTTGTGCAGTCTCCCACTTTTGGCTTCATTCGCGATACTGTGGACGGGTGGGTTTCCTTTATCCCCGGAAAAGCATGAGGATCATTGCGGTATGACACACCGCTAATCAATATGGTGCAAGTTATACGACCAACTTCTCCTAAACAAAAAGTCATGTATAAAAAGAATCCCAACACTGGTAGCAGGAAGAAATTACTTCCTTCCCGTAATGGAACGGAATATTTCCTGAGCAAACTCGCCGAAACTGTCAAACTCTTTTCGATATGAAAGGCTCATTCCGGTTTTGTTGCGACGTTCGCCCAGGCCGTCTTCCTGGGATCGCTGAAAGCCTCTGATCCTGAGCCTTCCATCGGGTGTAAGCAGGTACTCCACCACAATGTCGCCGGTTATCATTGATCCTGTGGTTACCGGTCCGTCTATTGTAGTATGATCACCAAGGCCGAAGTTGCCCCCAACGTTAACTATGAGTCTGCGGTCAAACAGATAGTTTCTCAACCCAAGCTGCAACTCCTGCCCTGTCCGCATACCGTTGGATAAAGGATCAATACCGGGGTCTATACCCAGATCGTACATGCGATAGTTGATGTCCAGATCAATACCCGACAGTACACCGCCCCCTCCAACCACCTGAGACAGCAGATCAGTGAGGTAATTGGAGAACTGATTGGATATCACCTGACTGAAAGTGTTGATGCCCGTAGTAGTTGGATTGGTGATCAATGAGCCAGTATTGGATGGAAGGAAACTTCCCACCACCACCAGTCCAAATACCTGGCGGCTCAGCTCATTCTGATCCTCTCTCAGAGTTCTCAGCTTGCTTTCGGCATAACTTCGCAGGGCAAAATCGAGTTCGGGCAAATAGATGTCAAAATTAATATCGGGATGCATCAGATCTCCGGTCAACTTTAGCACCACTTCTACCGAGGTGGTTTGGGTGGCCAGTATCCTTTCTTGTTCCGTGGTGATATACTCTGCAATCAGGTTAAGCGGGGCTGTTTTCAGGCCGTCGTATACTGCCTCTATATCGATTCGGGCATTGTAGGGATCGCCGTCCCACTGTATGGTTCCTCCACGTCGTACCGAAAAAGGCTTGTTGATGAAGCTCTGATAGGTAAACAGGTAGTCACCTGTTTCAATGATATAGTCACCATACATCAGAAACTCCCCGGTACGGAAAAGCTGCATACGCAGATTCCCTCTTCCCCGCCCCTGAATGATATCACCCGTGCGTTCATCAAAAATGAGCTGGATTTGTGCATCTGGAGTGACGTTGAGTTCCATTTCGAAATTGAGGCCGAGCAGCTCTCCCGTTCTGGTTTCACGTACCTGCTCTTCTTCACTGTCGCGTTTCACAAAAGTTATAAAATGAGTTGCCTCGGCAGATTGCTCACTGGTTATCGGAATGGAGATGCGCGTATTGGGGCCGGTGGTTGCATTGACAAAGATGTTGGGTTGTCTGAAAGTGCCGCTGAATTCCACATTGCCGGCACCAAAAGCCGAACCATAAAAAAGTTCGTTGTCGTTGCGGGTAGTATTGAGGAACTCAAACCGACTGGTTCGGGCCGATGCGGCCAGGCTGAAATCTTTCAAATAGCGATGCCTGATCCCTCCGTTGGCAATGGCCGTATTTTGGAATCTGTCATGTATCACCATGCCAGTAAAATCGATGATATTGGCATCTACTCTTGCTCTGCCATCATGAACATAATATCTCGTGCCTAAAAAATCCAGTGTTGTGGCAGCGTCATTGATATTGAGATCTCCACGGATGTTAGGCTGCTGAAAGTCACCGTCCACGGTTAAAATTCCACTCACTTTACCGCGGGTGCGGGAAATGCCCTCGGGTATGAGATATTCTAGCCAAATGAGGGGCAAGCTGTCGAGCACGGCACCAAAGGTAAAGGTGTTTCTCAGGTTCTCGTGGACTTGCTCAACAGGCAAGTAATATCGCCCGGATAACTCAAAACTGTGCTCGCCGGCTCCTTGATGATTTCCGGCTACTTTGACAAATGCACTCACGGGATCGGCAAGCGTAGGGGCTGAACCGGTAATGTCAACCTGTCCCCACTCATATTGGTTGATCACCAGATCCCTGATAGTGATGCCGGCATTGAAGCCTTCGAGCTTAAAAATATCCTGCACCGTCAGTCTTGCCGTAATATCCCCGGAGTAGCGCAAATACTCAGGCTGAAACACAGCTTCAAGAACGGATAGGTCAAAGTGCCTGAATCTGAGATCCAGGCCCCGGTTGTATTCGGTTTGATCAATGCTGCTTAGGCTGATGATGCGTTCGTTATGATGGAATTCAAAATTGCGCGTATGAATTCTTCCTTCGCCAAACCTGATGTGATTGGATTCCTTCACCTTCCATTGATCGTCAAAAATATCTACGGAGCCATGGGAAAGCATGATCTGGTAAATATTTTTATACAATGTGAATTCGCCGGCCAGTTCTATCTCGTTAAATGGTGCCCGCTGTACATTAGTTTCCAGGTCAAACTGTACCGTACCATCCCGCAGGGTGGTATTGAGTGATACCGGGGCCAGCAAAACCGAATCACTGCTTATCAACTGTTGCAAATGAGTATTGATGCGGGCAACCTCATTATCCATTCGAAGATCCAGACCAAATCCTGAGAACACCAGATCGTCATAAACAAACTGCTGAAAACCGGCCTCCATAATAAACCTGTAAGTAATATTGTCAAAATAACCCACAGCAAAAAAGCTTCGCAGTGACAATAGCGAAGGATTAATTATTCTTAGCCACTCATTACTTCGCCGCATGGACAGCTTAAAACTAAATGCCTGATCTGCCGGTGTAAAAGGACGCCTGCCGGTCTCTTCGTACTGTCTCAATCGGGGATTATATACTGAGTCGATTTCCCATTCAGGCGGTTTAATATCAAACCGCTCAGCATAAACAGGGTAATTGCGGTGGGCAAAATCGAATGCTGAATACTTTAATCCGGCAAAATTGAATACACCTTCAATTTCTGCTTCAATCATTTCAGTGTGCAATGTCATTCTTCTTCTGCCCAACAGTGTTCGATCAACATCCAGCCTTATCCAGTCCTCCTGGTAACCCAGCGTGTCGCGCTGTAAATTGAACCGGTCAATGTGAATAAGCCCGGTAAAATCGTCCACCGTAAGCCCCCTGAAATCGGCTTTAATGCTGCCTGATAAACGCAAATCCGATTCAGTAAACCGGATGGGCATCAGTTCCAGCTTTTCAATATCCATGCTCAGATTGAATACGGGTAAAGTATCCGTTAAGTCTATGACCCCTGAAAAGTCAAGATGGATATGCTCATCCCTGATAGAAACCGTATCAATGTCAAGAAGATTCTGCTCAAACAGCCCTGCAAGCACAATGTTATTATACGGGTATCCCCTGAACGAGAATTCCCTGATTTCGGCATTCAGCTCTGCCCGGGCCAGTGAACCGGTTAATCCTCTTCCCTGAATAGATGAAGTAAATGTTACCGGACCAATATCTTCATTCTCCAGGAAAGCCCCCAGATCAAATCGATCCAGGTTGAGTTTTCCGCTGTACTCTGCAAGATCAATACCCGGTTTCAGATTGAGTCTGAGGTCACTGCTGATGGCCCCCAGCCTGGTTTCAAGCCGGCCATTGGCTACAAAGTCTGTAAAGAATCCGTCAAACCTACCCCTGAAATTAAACCTTGCCAGTGTATTGATCTCATCCGGAAAATGTACCCCGGGCAAAAGTCTCCGAAGGTCTGTTATGGTTGTTCTCAGCTCATCCACCACCAGATTCATGTATTGTTCACCTGGAACTGCTATATTCCTGCTTCTGAACTGACCTGCAATTCGCGTCGAATTACTCAGATCAATATGAAGGTCGTCAGCCCTGAGCGTATTGACCGTCCCCCTGAAGTTCCCTTCCAGGAAAATTCTCTTTGACTTATTGCTTTTGAAAATATCTATCTCGCTCAGAACCGGTGCAAAGGCAATCACATCATCCACATAAACATAAGAGCTGTCGAACATGCCCCGCATGTAAACATCATCCACAAAATTGCCAAAATCACTAAACCGGTCATATTCCATTGAAAAGCTGGGCCCAATCCTTGAATGCGGCGTAAGTATCAGTAGGTTTTCAAGAAAAATACCTCCATGCCTGATGAGAGCATCCCCCTCAATATTGGTCACTTCAAACCCGCTTTTCTCTTCCCTGAATGACAGTGTATTGACCTTTCCGGCAGCATGAGGGCCATCCAGTACAAAATTACTGATGTCAATATTGATATTTGCCGTTTGAAGGTCTGCAAAGTTGATATACGGGCCCTCAATATCAGTTTCAATGCGGTGGTTGATCATGCTGAATGAGCCCGCAACAAGGCTTAAATGATCCACTATGATACATATGGAACTATCCGGTCCCATGCGGTCCACTACCTCCGACGTGTCTGTCCATACATAGGACCCCTCGTAAAGTGTAAGTTTAACATCCGAATTGCTGATGCTGATCTGACGAGTGTAAAGCGTATTATTGGTCAGATCAAAATCCGATGAGGCCAATTCCAGGTTATCGGCATTGACCCACAGATTGGTTCCGTTAACACTGTCGCGCATGTCAAGAACCAGCCGGTGAAACCTGGCATCGTTCAGGTCAAAAAACATCTCGATGCCATGTGGCCGTTTTGTGCGGGGTGTACCGGGAGTAAAAATTTCAATCAGACGAAAGTTGTCGGCATATTCGGGGCGATATAGTCTGACTGTGGCATCCATAAGAATGATGGAGCGGATATTGACAGACCGATACTTGTAAAATTGCCATAATCCCGAAAGCAGGTTTACCTGAACTATCCCGATCTCAGCTTCCGGTTGTTCAAGTTCACCGTAATACACTCTAACCCCTTCAAGCACCATCCGGTCAAACCAGTCGATATGCACGTGATCAACCTCAATTTTGGTCTCAAACCGGTCGCTCAGGTATGAGGCAACCTGCTTGACAATGATATTCTGAACCGGAGGCAGTATGATGAGGACCCGGGCAAAAATGGCTACGGCCAGGAAAAACAGTATTGTGCGGTAAAGCCAATAGCTTACCTTTGCCATTGTCGGTTTACTGCTCTTCAGCTTGCCGGACTTCCCGTATGCATTATTCCTGCCGATGCTTTGAAATATTTGTGGTACAACGATTTTGAGCCTGTAAAGTTATACAATCATATTGCCTTAAAGCATCATTAACAGCACAACCTGTTATTCATGACGATGAACAACATTAATATTGCCGAAATACCGCACATACTGGCCATAGAAAGCTCATGCGATGATACTTCGGTAGCCCTGTTTCGCGGACCTGAGCTTATCCATCAGCTGACAAGTACTCAGCTGATGCACGTAAAGTATGGTGGAGTGGTACCCGAAGTAGCCTCAAGAGCTCATCAGCAAAACCTTTCCAGGGTAGTGGAAGTCTGCCTGAATGAATGTGGTGTTAATCCGGACAAACTATCCGCCATTGCTGTTACTATCGGGCCCGGTTTGCTCGGTTCTCTGCTGGTTGGAGTAAGTTTTGCCAAAGGCCTTGCCATGGCACTCAACATACCATTAATCGAAGTTCATCACATAAAAGCTCATGTGATGGCTCACTGGATCGAAGAACCGAAACCGCCATTCCCCATGCTTTGTCTGGTAGTATCCGGAGGGCATACCCAGTTGCTTAAAGTCAATTCACATCAGCACATGGAAATTTTGGGTGAAACCATTGATGATGCTGTAGGTGAAGCCTTTGACAAAACCGGTAAAATGTTGGGGCTGAATTACCCTGCAGGCCCTGAAATGGACCAACTGGCAGAAAAAGGTAGCCGGCAATTCAAATTTGCACAACCTGAACCGGGAGGACTCAATTTCAGCTTTAGCGGTTACAAAACTTCCGTTCTGTATTTTCTGCAAAAAGCCGTAAAAAAAGATCCCGACTTCATTGCTAAAAACCTGCACGACCTTTGCCACAGTATACGTGCTGATCTGACTGATATTATGGTGCGAAAACTTGTCAAAGCATCCACGGAAACAGGCCTGAAGCATGTTGGGGTGGCCGGCGGGGTTTCAGCCAACAGTTTGTTGCGCCGGACTCTTCAGGACATTGCCAAAAAGGAAAGATGGCAATTATACATCCCCCGTATGGCCTATTGTACCGATAACGCAGCTATGATTGGCATTACGGCATGGTTTAAATATAAGTTAGGTGAATTCAGCTCTCTGGACATTGTACCCAGGGCACGCTATAGTATTACTGAATAAAAAGTTCAAGCACTTCAATATTCGCTAAGGGCAAACAAAAACAAACTGATATTCATCACAAAATGGGCTATCAGCACCATGTAGATATTCCCACGTCTCAAGGCAATTACTGCAAATGGTATTCCTACTATTACACCCTGCATAAGCATGAACCAAAATCCGCCGGTCCAGTGAAATGCTGCAAAAGCAATACTGCTCCAAATTATGGCAATCAGCATGTTTTGTTTAGCCATTAAACTCTGCAATGGCAAGCCGCGAAATACATTCTCCTCTATCAGTGGAGCCATAACTACGGTTGACAAAAAAAGAATGATCCCATCTGTGCCCATAGCTTCATATACATTACCCGGAGGCATGTAATCCCAGCCTTGAGCCTGAAAGTACTGTACTGCCGGGTTGACTATCAATATGAATATCAGCGACAGAAGTATGCCCAGTGAAAAACCGTACACGGCCTGTTTGCGACGCAAGCGTTGGGTCAGGTCTAGAATTCCGGTTTTGATGACCGGATATCCCTGCTTTTTATGCATAAACATAACCCACATGAGAAGTAACACTTGTGTTATCAGCATTATGTGAGGCATACGACGCCAGACAAAGGCCATCACATCGGTATCAAAGGGCAGTATCAGCAGGGCAAAAGCAGCAATGCAAAATGCGGAAAAAACCCAAAGCAACGGAGGCATTACCCAAAAGAAAATCAATGCGCGGATTGTCAAAAAGTTTGGCTGCATACTGATGAAAATAACAGAGCCCGCAATTTAATGGAAGTCCAAATCAACGGGCACAAAGCTAACTGAATCACTGTCGAAAATAAAACTACTGTGGAAAGTCTTTGGTGTATCACGAATAAGGCTTGGTACTTAATTCCCCAATCATGTTACCTTTGCAAAATAATGCATCTTTATGAACGAGAACAATAATGTATCCAAAACTTCGGAAATTCTGATCAAAGTAGGCCTTGATGATAAACAAATGCCTGTAAGTATTGAATGGCAGGCCAGTGATGACCCCATGGGAGCCAGACTAAGACCTTGCAAAGCCATGTTGGTTTCCTTGTTTGAGTCCGGAGAGCTTTCAACAGCCGGGCTCGATTTATGGACCAATGACATGCAGATCATCGAAATGGACAGATTGATGTACCAGACATTCAGGCGGCTGGCTGATACTTACCGGCGGGCGACTAACAATACTGAACTGGCTGCCGATATACAGCGGTTTACGCAGTATTTTGGCGAACAAACCGAAATTATCGAAAAATCTTCATAATCCTGATGGATCAGCTCAATTGGGATAAGCACTATACCGACGATTTTCTACCATGGGATATTGGCTATGCTTCCGGCCCATTGGCTCATTTTATAACCACACTCGAAAACAAAGATCAGAAAATTCTGATTCCGGGGGCAGGTTTGGGCTGGGAGGCCGAACTGCTTCACCATTCAGGATTTACCGGTGTATTTGTCTGCGATTGGGCAGAAAGCGCACTTAAAGCTTTTCACAAACGGGTATCTGATTTTCCGGTTGAACACCTGATCAGAGGCGATTTTTTCAAACTTGATAGCCAATATGACCTTATCCTCGAACAAACCTTCTTAAGTGCATTAAATCCTGAGGTATGGCCTGAATATGTCCGAAAAATGCACAAATTGTTAAGCCCGAAGGGTATGTTGGCAGGAGTGGTGTTTGCCAGTCCGTTTTTTGACTCGGGCCCGCCATTTGGAGCTTATAAAGAAGAGTATATCAAGTTGTTTTCAACCCACTTCAACATCCTCGAAATGGTTCTCAGCCATCATTCCATTGTGCCGAGAAAAGGCAATGAATTGTTTTTCAGATTAACGCCAAAAGTGATATAGTATGCTTCGTGGACTATTGACAGTTTTACTCGTTTTGTTTTACATGGGTTCCCCTTTACTGGCTCAAGGGCAACTCCTGATAGTAGGCGGAGGAAGTGAGGGAAGCTGGAGTAATGTTCCCTACCAATGGGCTGTCAATCAAAGTGAAAACAAGCGGGTTGCCATCATCGGCTTTTCGTCGGCCACTAACTGGCTGCCGGATTATTTTGTGTCACTGGGAGCTGCTGATGCCAAAAACTTCCAGGTTAGCAGTTTTGCTGAAGCTAACATGCAGTCACTCTATGACAGCCTCATCACCTATGATGTCATTTTTTTCAGAGGCGGAAATCAATGGAATTACTACAATCACTACAAAAACTCACTGTTATATGATGCCGTGGTTGATATTTACAACAATGGCGGAACAATCGCCGGAACCTCAGCTGGACTGGCCATTCTCAGCGGTGTCGTATTTACTGCACAAAACGGATCGGTTTTATCTTCAGAGAATCTCGAAAACCTGAACAACTTATACAATACTCTTGCCGGTGACTTTTTCCCGTTTAAGCCGGGTTTTATTTTTGATTCACATTTTGTTGAACGTGGCCGGCTGGCCAGAATGCTGGGATTTATGCTCAAATGGATGCATGATCACGGCAATGTGCCCACCGGTATTGGCGTGGATGATCAGACAGCCCTTACCATTGATACTAATGGTCTGGCTACAGCATACGGCACCGGTACGGTTACCATTTTAAAGCCTGACAACCTTTCTTCACTTGAGGTCAATAACATGAACCAGGGGCAGGTATCCAGGCTACCTCTTGTCCAGCTTAGCCATGGCTGGAGCTATAACCTCAATTCAGGTGAAGTTTTCCCGGCAACCGCTGCGTCCATTACCGTTACCGAATCTCCGCTGATGCAGGGACCTATGCAGATATGGCTGACCGGATCCAACAGTGCATCGGGTAACGCTCTTTTTATTGCAGATTTTGCCGATGTGCTGTCATCACAGGATGAATTGCTGATCATCAGTTCCAGTCCCGGCACTGCTATACCGATCAGCAACGCTTTTACTCAGGCAGGTATACAGGTTGCTGGTTTACTCAATCTTCAGGACCTTGAACAGGCATCCGAAATTCATCCTGCAGTTACCGATGTTAAAGCCTATTTTTTCCATGGTCAGGCCATCAGTGAATTGTCGGACTTTCTCCAAAACTCCATTAATGGACAGGCCATGGTTTCTTTTATGCAAACAGGTCAGCGTCATGCTGTTTTTGCCGGTGATATGGCAGCCACTGCGGGCCATACCATGGTATTGAATTACCGGACTACCAATGCATCGTATTACGGAGAACTTGAGTTTGCCCAGGGAGCCGGACTGATTCCCTTTATGTGTATCCAGCCCAATGTCTATGAGTCCTCTTCGTATGTTGAAAATACTGTTTCCGGTTTGTTTGAGGCCATGATCACGGGAGGTACTCCCCATGGGTTGTGGCTGAATGCAGGACAGTATGCCCGGTTTTCCGTTTCCTCATCATCGGATGATTATGTTTCCATGTATGTAAAAGGAGATTACCCGGTCCAGTACCTCAGATGGGATGAAGCTTATACGCAAAGAGTTCCTTTTTTCGGAGGGTATGACAGAAATCTGTTCGGGATCAGCGCTATGAAATACTATTGGATCAATGATACCTCACTGATTGTAGGCAATGCTGAGCCGGTAACCTCAACCTATGTTCCGGAAGTATTGCCGGCTCTCCACATTTA
>JBJHCA010000004.1:34605-49777 GCA_050485785.1 Saprospiraceae bacterium
CATTTATCCCAATCCCGTAAGTTCTTATCTTCATGTTACCGGCATTAGCGGACAAAGCACGCCGGGGCTTATCATCATCACGGATATTTCGGGTAAAGTTGTTCACGCAGCATTAGCAAATGGAACAGCAACAATTGATGTGCAAAGCCTTAATCCCGGCACTTATTATGTTACCTGGAATGGCAAGGCACAAAAATTCATAAAGCATTAATATGCCTGAGTCTCCCCGTTTGCAAAGTTTACTTGAAATGTACAGTCACCAACCCGATGACTCGTTCATTCTTTTTGCGCTGGCTAAGGAATATGTCAAATCGGGAAACAACGAGCTTGCACTGGAGATGTTTCGGAAACTGAAATCAAAGCATCCGGAATACACGGGAGCTTACTTTCATATGGTGCGTCTGTTGCTTGAAATGGTAATGTTTTCTGAAGCAAAGCAAATTCTGAATGAGGGATTGGCTATCACTTCCAAACTGCGTGATCATCATGCCTATGCCGAGCTTGAAACACTTAAGGAAGAACTCCCTTAAGTAAGGTCTTGGACTAATTCAGCTTTTTATACCTGGCACGCATGCCTTTTTGCTGCATTCCTCCCAGCCTCACATCATTGGCAGATACATTTTTCATGGCGGTGTCCAGCATTTTAAGCTGTCCTTTCATATTGGGCTCAGTAATATTCAGCTTCTTCAACTCCCGGTAGATGCTTTTGGCTTTTTGCTGTTTTCCTTTATTCATGTAAATGCTTACCAGGCTCATCTTAATCATGCCTCGCTCATTATCTGAATTAAGCCCGACTTTCTCAGCCTTATGTAAATACTCTTCCCCCTTTTTTACATCATTGCGCTGCATGGCCATAGTGCCTTTCATGATGTAGTAATATGCCTTATTGGTTGAATAAAGCCAATTGGGTTTTAATGTAAAATTCAAACGCCGCTCCGCAGCATCAAACTGCTGCTTTTGCACCAGATCGGCGGTGGATTGTACTGTTCCCAGGAGCAGATAACTCGCCAGCAATACCAGCCCAATCAGAATGATGGGCAATGCATACCAAAATGAAATAGTAACCGACAGAATAAATCCTCCGATCAGGGTCAGGGCTATTAGTGCCAGCTTAAGATAGATGTGAATCGTAAACATAAATGTGATATCAATAAAGGCCTGCAAAGATACAAAATCAATGACGCAAAAGCATATACCCACTACTTATTTTAAGACACTGTTTTGGTTCTCAGTCAATACTTTGCTGACTCTAACTTTACTTCGTAAAGTTGAGTTTTCCGGCTGTGGTTTCTTCTCAATGTAACAGATATAAAAACACTCTATCAGGCCTGAACTAACCCTCTAAACATTTAACAGTTGCTCGCCGAAAAAACTTACTGCGTACACGTATAGCTATCAGCGCCTTGTTGCTTAACAAAATGTTAAAATTAAAGGAAGTGTTAAGACAAACCAATTTCCTGTATCAATATTGCTATCTTTAGGCGTCATTCTTTGTTGAGAAGCTATCAGATAAATCCGGAACCGTGCAGAATGTCAACCCTATTCAACGTGTAGCAGGCGCTGTGCTGTTTTTTGTGTTTCTCCTTTTTTTCCCGGGCTACGTTCCTCCCACTGAAGGTATTGTTAATCTTCATCCGGCTAATACAAACATTGCCGATGTCGATGAAGTATTAGTTTATCCCAATGCCGCTTCTTTTGACGAATACTTCAGGCGAATGAATCAGGCGGGAAGATTCAGCGGATCATTTCTGCTGGCACACCGGGGAAACATTCTGGCAGAATCTGCTTATGGGTTTGCTCACAGACATCCCTACACGCCAATAGAACCCAGAACCACAACATTTCAGCTGGCCAGCGTTTCAAAACCACTTGCCTCTATTGCTGTACTGGGGCTTTATGAGCAAGGGCAGATTGATCTGGACAAAGACCTCAGAGAGTATTGGCCACAGTTTCCTTATGCCGGTATTACACCTATGATGCTGTTGAGCCACCGCAGTGGCCTGCATGATTACACCTATTTTTCTGAACTGTACTGGGACGGCAGTAAACCACTGAACAATAAGGATGTATTGCAATTACTTGTCGATCATGAACCCAACATCAATTTCCCTCCCGACAGAAGGCACCACTACAGCAACGTGAACTATGCCTTGCTAGGCTGCCTGGTTGAAAAGGTGACAGGAACACCCTTCCCCGACTATGTTGAAAAGGCTATTTTCCACCCACTGGGTATCACACAAAGTTATGTGATTAAAGATCACCTCGATCAGCCGGAGTATGCTGCTACAGGGTACACAGGATTAACGCGCCCCATGGCCCCCTGGTGGATGGATGCCGTATCAGGCAGCAAAAGTATTTGTATGACGCCCTATGAGCTGTTTTTGGTAGATAATGCACTCAGAGATGGCATTTTATTGAAGCCTGAAACCTTTGAAAAGGCCATTTACGGCTGGGGGCAAATGCGGTCAGCCAATGCCGACTACGGCCTGGGCTGGAGGCTATATGACCACCACGGCATTCAGGTAGTTTACCACACTGGCTGGTGGAGAGGGTTTCGATCGCTCTATCTCAAAATTCCCGAAATTGATGCCACCGCAATAATTTTCGCCAACACTACTCATGCCAGGCTTTCGGTCAGAGATATGACCGAGCGGATCATCAGAGCTGTGGAAGCCCATCCTGAAAGCTGATTTCTCCGCTTAAAACCAAATCACCATGACGTGGCTGCTAATTTCCTTCACGGGTTATCTGGCAAGCCTTGTTGCTATTGGACTTGTTGCCAGAAAGTTTGCTTCGGGCAGCATGGGAGCATACTTCATGGGGGCAGGCAAGATCAACCGTTGGGTGGTAGCCATATCATCAGTGGTTTCCGGAAGAAGTGCCTGGTTGTTGCTGGGATTCACGGGCCTGAGTTATTCCATTGGCTTTAGTGCTGTATGGGCATGTCTAGGATATATTCTGGCGGAACTGTGGATGTTCCTGAAGCTGGCTCCTAAAGTAAAACAGCATGCACAAAGCCATGACTGCATAACTATCCCCGATCTGTATGCGTCGCGATTTCCCGAAAGAGGCAACACGGTGAGGCTAATCTCCGGCCTGATCATCCTGATCTTTATGGTCGCTTATGTATCAGCTCAGTTCGTGGCAGGTGGCAAAGCTTTTTCAGCGAGTTTTGAGATAAGTCAGTTTGAAGGCATGTTACTGACCATTCTCATAATCATGCTGTACACTTTAGTAGGTGGTTTTCTTGCGGTAAGCATTACCGATGTAGTTCAGGGAGTGTTCATGATACTGGCATTACTGTTGCTGCCGGTGGTAATTTATTGGAGTGAGCCCCTGTACGATGCATTCATGCTTGAATGGCAATCCAATCCGGGTTTCTTCAGTTTTACGGCAATCTCAGCCGGCACGATGGTTGGATTTCTGGGTATCGGTCTTGGCTCTCCGGGTAGTCCGCATATTCTGGTTCGCTTCATGTCAATCAAAAACGCTTCTTCGTTTCGGTTTGTAGCCCTTACGGGAACCCTGGCCAATGTGTTTATGGCTTTGGGAGCCATCACCTGCGGCATGGTTGCCAGATTGGTTTTCCCTGACCTAACGTCAGTACCGGGGGAAGACCCCGAACAAATATACCCACATCTTGCATCAACCTATCTCCATCCTGCTTTAACAGGCATTATTGTGGCTTCAGTGTTTGCTGCTATTATGTCCACTGCTGACAGCCAGCTTCTGGTAGGAGCATCCACTGTTGTGCGCGACTTCTATCAGAAACTGCTGGGTAAAGGGAAGCATTTTGATACCAGGCATTGGGTTAATCTGAGCCGCTTTGCAGTTGTTTTTATGGTAGCGTTGGCCTGGGCTATGGCCGTTTTGGCTGATGAATTGGTCTTTTGGCTGGTATTGTTTGCCTGGGCCGGATTAGGGGCAAGCATTGGTCCTACTTTAGCAGCCATGTTTTTTTACCGGAGGGTTAATGCCGCGGGTATCATTTTTGGCCTGATTTCGGGCGCAGTTACTGTATTTGTTTGGAAACTGATCCCCCTGTTCAATGAGTTGATTTACGAGTTGGTTCCTGCATTTGCGGTTGGTCTCCTAGCCACTTGGCTGGGCTCAGTGCTGAGCAGGAATAACAGCCAATAAAATCGGGCAGTATACTCATTCAGCATACTGCCCGACAGGGTTACCTTAACCCAAACAAAAAGTTATTCACAAATATCATCCATAGTATTACCCGTAAAGTCATTGGTGCCTTCATCAATCAGGTTGGCATTATTGCCGAAGCAGATACCGTGATTCCCACTGTAGTTAAAACTGCTGTTCCCAATGGTGAGCATGGAGCTTCCGTCAACATATACCATGGCATTTCTAAATGTGCTTCCACCACCGTAACTGACGTCAACATACCGAAACTGATTCTGTGGATTGTTGGAGTTGTTAAACCGGATAAAGTCGAAAAATCCGGTGGTTTCCACTAAACCTAGTATGGTTATACGGTCACCGACAGTACCCGTCGCATTCAGTGAGCCTCCACTGTTTACCGTAATTCGGGCTGCCTGAGCCATAAGCAGGGTAACACCGGGTTCTATCGTCATATCGGCATTGATTCCCGGGCCGCCGTCGAGTAATATCGGCCCTTGCAGTTTGCGCAGCGAGAAAGGAACATCCTCATTGGCACCACTCACGTAAATCATATCGTATGTATTGGAACCGGTAAAAATAGTTTCAAAGTCAATTTGACCGGCCTGTGAAAGGCTGCGAAGATGCAGAGGATAAAGCCCGCATCCGTCAATAACATTGTTCGAAAACTCCGGCAACCTGGCACTGGCACCTTCCAGGTAGATTCCGTTCCGTGCGCTGTTGCTTATTGTGGAATGCTGTATTTTCACCTGCGAGCTGCCCGAAACTACCACCATAGCTTCTCTAAAGGTTGTACCACCTCCGTCGGAAATTTTGGTGTAAATCAGGCTGTTGTTCGGGTTATTCGAGTTGTTAAAGCGAACAAAATCCCAGTATCCCTCCACCCGCTGACTGCCAAATATTTGAATGGGCATATCCTCCTCTCCAACAGCAGACAGCGATCCCATGCTGTTGACATTGATTCGAACCCCGGGAGTCATCTCGATATTGACACCGGGCATTATTTCAAGTGCTGCATCAATATTTAATGTGCCGGTCACAATGTAATCCACCGCATTGGGATTACTGTATATATTCTCCAGCACCCTGGGTGTATTAATGGTTCCACTAAGTTCCTGAGGTTCGCCTGTTGGTGGCAGGTCAGGAAAATCGTCGTCGTCGGGATTACAGGCATTGAAACTGAAAACAAACAGGGTAAGCAGTGAAAAAATGAGAAACTGCTGAAAATACTTAAACATCATTGATTCCGAGTTTTGGTTAAACTTATGCAATAGTCAAGGTTCTAAACGGCCGTTGGGTTTAAAAAAGTGCCGGGTTTGTTGCCTTCGTTTTTCCGTGCAGGGCTGTAAAAGTAAAATTCAGCGGACAATGGACTCTTTGTGAGCGCTTTTGTTGTCTTGTTTTTTTTGAGATAACTTTTTTTTGATCCGGGATGGCCTGTAGGTTGCGCATCCCGCTTGGTGAAGGGAATCGTTACCATCCCCGTCTATTGTAATCAGCAAGCAGCATTGGGGCTGCACCGGTCATAAAATCTCAAACCTGTTAATTATCGTGTGGCCTGCCCTGAACCTCTCCCCTTCTATACGCTTCTTCATAGGATTCTGAAGCTTCAATCTCGGCTTCTATGATATCACTGCCAAAATAATTGGCGAGATCGGGCTGTCCTGCATCTACCCAGGCGGTAAACCATGCAGAGGCAATGTTGCGAACCGAGGCGCGCATTTGCTCTTCCACCATGCCGTTCATCCGGTCGTGATATGCTCTGGCAAATGCTTCACACTGGGTGCGAACTGTGATAAAGTTCCTTTCTTCGTAACAATATTGAAGGTCTTCAGGAAACTGCCTTCGCAAATCTGCTTCAATAAGCAAAACGGAATCCACTAAACTGTGGCTCTTCAAAATGATATTCCAATAGTGCTCCTGCTTGTTCTCTATGTATTCGGCTTTACCTACAAAAAAATCATAATCCCTGGCAAACAACTCAGGTAAGCGGCTTTCCCAAAATGCATGTATCCCTACCTGGTTGGTTAGCTGCCCATTGTAATTAAGTGTAGTGTGCAAAGGAACATGGGCATCGCCGATATAATGGCCCATATCAGTCGCAAACCGGAGTATCCGCCTGATATCCCTTCGCCTGAATGCCCGGGTCAGATCAGCCTGCATCCGCTCAAGATGCCAGGGAAGAATGCCCATTGGGCTGATCTTATTGTCGATATATACTGCTGCAACCTGCCTTCTGGGAGTGTGGTTTGCAAACACATGCAGAAAGCTTTCCGGTTCTGCCTGCCATTCTATGCTGTGAAAACGATCTTCAACATACTTCCTGAAAAAGTCCTCGTAAGCTCCGCGATTGACGTAAACTGTGTCAGTGCCAAACAACCGGTAAACCTGCCTGCCTGTAATCATAACGTCATAATCGAGATAGTGCAGATTGTTATATCCCCCCAGTTCAAATGTATCTCCTCGCGTATCAATTACCAGGATAGGGTTGATTTTACCCAGTGCCATACTCCAGTTACGGGGCAGATCATCAAACGGATAGGTTCCATATACATCAATGTCTATGTAATGGCGGGGGCCTTCATACCGGGTGGCATACCTCCGCTTGTCGGCATCTACCGCATGTTCAGTCACAAACTCAATATGGGACTTAAAAAAAGCAATGAGTTCCGGGGGCAGTGTAAACACGGCCATTCTGTTGATCCTCCGATGGCCAAAAAAGCCCCAGTCATCATCACACGTCGAATTACTTGCACCATATCCAGCGCTGACATCCTGGTACAATAACAACATCGCTGCCAATAAAATGAAAACAGAGTACTTACCCGGTTGCATAGGCTTGATCATTGATTAAAAACCGACCCGGGGATTGTCGTCAAAAAAGAATGTATATCCCCAAAGTAAATCGCCAACCACCCTGTGCTGACTGATCATAAAGTCAACTTTTTCGTCATTGATGTTCCGCAGTGTGTAATACCTGCTCACCTCCTGTTCGCGAAGCACATACTGGGTTTCCGGTGTAATTTCCCGCCCGGTGGTAGTGCCGATGTAATCATACAGCACCACACTCCGCACTTCTCCTGTTGTTTCCGTTGTCTGGATAATGGCAAAAGGTACCAGATTGAGTATGCTGTCCCGCTGTTGATGTCGGTTAATATAATCCTCAGCCAGTTTTCGCTCGTATCCCATGAGGTAGGCATTCACTTTGGCTTTGGATAAAGGACGGTCGGTTATGGGTGGCACAAGGTCTGAAAATGGTCTGACTTGCCATTCACCCTGTTCGCTTTTCAGCATACGGAATGAATGCCCCTGCTGACGGGGATACTCTACACTTACTGAAGTCAGGTTTGCCGGTTTTACTGAAAATAATGTCCTGTCGCGCCAATCATCAGTTTCAAGCATAAATCGCGTACCGATGTTGCCTTTAAAAGCACCAAGCTCAGCAACGTACGGCATATTGGCACCTTCCAGCATCATATTGGTGCCTTCACCGTCTGCAGCAGTGCCTCCAATATAAAATGCCTTCATTAACTCATCCTCCTGATCATACACTTCCACTTTGATACCCCGGGTGGCAATCTGGCTCACAATATTGGGCACCGCTGCATTGGGCGGCGTATACCTGACCTTGACATCTCTAAGTGCTTCCAGTACCAGGTTTACGGCACTTTGCCGGGCTCTGTAACGGTTGTTGACCTTCCAGTGATCTCCGGATCGGGTTAAGGTAATTTCTTTACCTGTACGGTCAGCAATAAATATCATACCTATGTCCCGGGTATTTTTCACTGCAAACTGGTTTTCAATATCACTGATCGTATCCAGTGATTCCTGTTTTTGATTGTAAAACCAAAAGGTAAACAATGAAACAAGAATCAAGATAACGAGCATCAAAAGTGTGCGGAGATTCATAAGGCTGAATTTTCAATCAATAAATTTAGGCAGCAAATCGTCTGCGGCGAATAAAATTGTACACGAGACCAAACACTGCAAGAAATGCCAGAGGAATGCCAAAGTTGATCAGCTGCCACCTGGTTCTTTGCTCTCTTGCCAGGTTTCTGTCAAGAAGCCGGAGCTTTATCTCCTTTCTGCGGGCCTCCATCACTCCTCTTTCGTCCAGCATATAATCAATGGCATTAATGATGAAATCTCTGTTGGCAAACTGATAATTCATGTACTCATTATATCCCATTGGCAGTATTCTTTGTTCCGAATGCCTTATCGCACTCTTGGCAAAATCACCGTCCGAAATTACCAGTATGCTGGTAGGCTCACTTTCTTCACGGAATGTTTGTCCCAACTCATCAAGCATGCTTTTCATCTCTTCGGTCACCCGATTGGCAAACAACGATGGAAATGTTCCTTCCAGCAAAACTGCCATGACTTCGTGAGGTCTGTTGTAACGTGAAGGGTCCTGTGGAGTCCGTAAAATGCTGAAATCAAGAGTAAGGGGAGCATACTGCAGTCTGCTGTAACGCGATGAAGTAAGCAGTATGGTCTTATCTACCGGTGTGCGGGTCATAATGGTATCAATGGAAGCAGGAAACCGCATGTCAATCCGGTCAAGGTTCTTAACAATGGGATGGTCAGTTCGCGGAATAACAAGAGGGTGATACGGATAGTCGAGCAATTCTATGTGAGGTGCTCCACCAACCATACCCACAACCTGAGGTATCCGTGAACATTCAAGATCGAGAATTACGTTGCTGTTTATCCTGGCACCATACCTGAACAACATGTCGTCCAGGTTGAGCTGATAAGGCCGGGGAACATACAGGTCTTTGTTTCTGAGGCTGTCAAGGCTTACATCCAGAGGATTTATCATAAAAATGACCTTGCCCCCATTCATAATGTATTGATCGAGGATAAACTTGTGCTTTTCACTGAACGGCCTTTGTGGTCGTGCAATAATGGCCATATCAATAATGGGCCTGATTTCCGTGACGCTGTCAAGATGCAGACGGTTGATGTTGTAATGCTGGCGAATGGATTGCTGAAAGTCCTGCGTTTCAAATTCATGGAGCTCCCCGTTGCCTTCAATGAGCACTATGTTGGGTTTAAATGGAGTTCTGAGCCGTACCAGTGCCTGGGCAAACTTGTATTCAAGCAGGTTAATGCTGTTGTTCAAAACAACTTCCTGTGGCGTGCCCGGCACCTGATTCTCAAGCAGATTGATCGGGAATCTTCTCCCTTTATAAAAAACCATGGCCGATGGAAAAATGATCATTTCCGACCGCCTGTCGGCATCAACGGTCTGCAGATTGACCGGGAAAATTCCCTGCTCACCCAAACGCTGAACTCTTTCATTGATGCTTTGGGTTGACCCTTCCAAAGGATCTTCGAACCGAAAATTGATATTGGAGTTCAGGCTGCGAAATTCCCTTAAAAGATCAACTGTAGATTGCCTCAATCGTCTGAATCCGCCGGGCAGATCGCCTTCCAGATAAACCGTAATGGATACAATGTCGTCAACATCATCAATCAGTTCACGTGATGCAGGGGTTAACGTAAAGCGTTTGTCCTCGGTAAGGTCAATATGTGAATATTCAAGGTTGGCCAGTATGTTGACCACTACCAGAATGGCTATAAGAATACCCAGCTGTATAAATGCCTGAGTACGCTCTGAACGTTTCTTATCCGAACTGTTTTGGGTCATGGATTACCAGTTTCTCCTTGAAAGTACAAATTTAGTAAGCGATAAAAACGCAATGATCACTGTGGCAAAGTAGATCATATCTCTTGAATCAACTACCCCCTGGCTGATGGAGAGGTAATGGGCATTAATCCCGATTGCCTGAACCATATCATCCGTAAAGTAAAACGCAGGCAGCTCGCTGAGGTAATCAAATCCCACATACATGAAAAAACACACGAATGCACCCAGTATAAAAGCCACAATCTGGTTATTGGCCAGCGATGATGTAAAAATGCCAATGGCCGTGAAAACGGCCCCAAGAAATGCCAGCCCAAAATACGAACCCAGAATGGCTCCGCTGTCCAGATTACCAGGTGGTGCACCGAGTTTGTAAATGGTTATGTAATAAAGCGAAGTGGGAATCAGCGCAAAGATAACCAGCACCCAACAGGCCAGGAATTTCCCCAGAATGATCTGCCATTCCGTTATTGGCTTGGTGAGCAAAAACTCAATAGTGCCTGACTGATTCTCCTCCGCAAATACCCTCATGGTAACTGCCGGAATTAAAAACAGGAAAAACCAGGGCGCAGTATTGAAAAAGGGATATAGGCTTGCGTAGCCGGATGTAAGCAGGCTTGTAGCCGGAAAAATGAACAATGCCAGCCCCATCAGTATCAGAAACACCCCAATTACGATATACCCGATGAGAGAACTGAAAAATGCATTGACCTCTTTTTTGAAAATATGCCACATACTGCCCTTAATTGTGTTTTCCGGTGAGTTGCTGAAAAATATCCTCTACCGTCTGCTTTTCAGTATATAATTCCATTATGATATTTCCCTTTTCTGCCGCATACCTGAACAGCATTTCCTGAATGTTTGTGCGTGAATCGGTTTGCAACCTGTATGTTTTCTTTCCCAAATGCTCAACTTTCTGTACTGCTGTCAATCGCCTGAGAGAATTGATATCAACTTCATCCTTAAAGCTTACATTGACCAGGGTATACCCTTTCATTCTTTGCGTGAGCCCTTCTATGGAGTCATCTGCAACCAGTTTGCCGCGGTCAATGATGATCACCCGGTCACAGATTGCCTGTACTTCCTGCATTATATGTGTACTCAGTATCACAGTTTTATCTTTGCCCATAGATTTGATCAACCGCCGAATTTCAACCAACTGATTTGGGTCGAGTCCGGAAGTGGGCTCATCCAGAATGAGGACCTCAGGGTCGTGGATCATAGCCTGAGCCAGACCCACGCGCTGCCTGTAGCCTTTGGACAATGTCCTGATTAACTTTTTTTGCTCAATGTCCAGTCCGGTCAGAACAATCATTTCCTCAACTCTTTGCCTTCGGTTAGGCACTTTATGGATTCCTGCTACAAAACTCAGGTATTCCTTAACATACATGTCTCCGTAAAGAGGATTATGCTCGGGTAAATACCCCACGCGTTTCCGCACTTCCATGGAATCTTCCGTACAGCTGAAGCCGCTCACTTTTGCTTCCCCTGAGCTGGGTGGCAAAAAGCCCGTCAAAATCTTCATGGTGGTTGTTTTCCCGGCTCCGTTTGGCCCCAGAAACCCTAAAACCTTACCCCGTTCAGCTTTAAAGGAAATGTTGTTGACGGCAAACTGCTTACCGTATTGCTTACTCAGCTTTTTTACTTCAATTGACATTCATCCTAATTAATTCGGTCTAACACACTGTCCGGCCTTGATGTGTATCCGGTGTTAATAACCTGCAATTCGCTTTCTCGTTTAAATGGTCAAGGCTTTAATACGCATGTTAACCATGTTTTGTGACCCCGGCGCATACTTATTTTTGCCAAAGTCAGCTAAATATCACGGCTTTGGCTCCGCTCTTTGAGACGCTCGGCCTTCAAATATCCCGCCGCTTCATCCAGTTCGCGGTAAAATCCCTCGCCATATTTCCGGATGAGAGCTTCCTTTACAAAAACATATAAAGGCACCTGTTCTCTTTTACCTTTACTGCAAGCAGCACTGCAAATGTCCCACCTGTCATAGTTCACGGCATCATAGTGATCCATTTTCTCAATCCTTACCGGGTACAAATGGCAACTGATAGGCTTATTCATTACCGTAGCCCCGGAATTGAATGCATCCTCAATGCCACAGCGGGCAATACCCTGTTCAGAGAGTGTCATGTATGCACAAGCTCCCCCGTTGATGAGCGGTGTACCCAGTGACTGATCTTCCTTATACAGCGCATGGGGTCCTTCATTTTGGATAACTTTTTGTCCTTCCTCCGTCAGAAAAGGCCTGATGTTGGGATACTCCTGCTGAAGCATAGCAACCTCCTCATCCTCGAGCGGAGCTCCCATATCTCCTTCCCAGCAACAAGCTCCTTTACAGGATTCCAGCGCACAAACAAAATGTGATTCAACCACATGATTACTTACCAGAACCTCATCAATTAAAATCATTCCTTGCTTATTATTTTCTCGCTCCAGTCTATAAAGAAGGTAAAATCTGTGTACTCACTTCACCAAACCCGACCCTTGACTTGCCTTCGCCGGCAAAGCCCTGCATGGTAACGGTATCACCATCGTGTAAAAACCTGCGCTCACTGTTATCCGGCATGGGTATGGGCTTGGTTCCCTTCCATGAAAGCTCAAGCATGGAGCCGTATGATCCTGGTTCCGGGCCGCTGATGGTACCACTGGCACACATGTCGCCAACATTGAAGTTGCATCCGTTCACTGTATGGTGTGCCAGTTGCTGACACATGTTCCAGTACATATACCTGAAATTACTGCGGCAAATAGTGACCCGCTCCCCGGAAGGTATGGTAATGTCAACCTCCAGCTCAACATTGTAATTCTTCATGCCGGTATACTCCAGATAGGGCAACACTACAGGTTCCTGTTTTTCACCGGCTACGCGAAATGGCTCCAAAGCTTCGAGCGTAACAATCCAGGGAGATATACTGCTGGCAAAACTCTTGGCTAAAAAAGGCCCCAAAGGTACATACTCCCACTTCTGAATATCCCTGGCACTCCAGTCATTAAATAAAACCAAACCAAAAATGTGATCTTCAGCTTCAGCGGTTGAAACAGTCTGACCCAGTGTTGTGGGCTTGCCTACTATAAAGGCCACTTCAAGCTCAAAGTCCAGCAAACGACAAGGGCCAAACACTGGCTGATCAGCACCTTCCGGCATGGTTTGTCCTTTAGGTCTATGGATGGGCTCTCCGGAAGGTATGATGGATGACGCACGTCCGTGATATCCGACCGGCAGGTGTTTCCAGTTCGGCAGCAATGCATTGTCTGGATCGCGAAACATGGTTCCCACGTTAGTAGCGTGATCCTTGCTTGAATAAAAATCGGTATAGTCTCTTACAAACACCGGCATCTGCATCTTCACGTCTGCCACCGGGCAACATGCCCGTGAAATCAGATCGACATTTTTCCCATGGAGCATGTAAGTACCGCTCACCACATCAATAATGCGCTGCCTGATGGCTGAAGTAACAGGTTTTCCGCAGGCAATAAGTTCATTGAGATATTCCTGCGCGAAAAGATTCCGATTGGCCATGATGTCGTCAAAAGCACCGCCCATGGCCAGTGTATGCATATTGATAACCGTATCTCCAATCCGGGTAACTGCGGCGTAACCTGTCCCGGGAAAAAGGGCTATGCCCCATGGAATATTGTTTATTGTGAAATCAGATTGCTCGGGAACATTTATATACATAAGTTTGTAGCTCTTTTTTTAAGGGTACAAAGGTAACGGATTCCTTTAAAACATCAGCATGGAGCATCTGCCCAATCAAATTGCACTCACCGGCGCTACCGGTTTCACGGGTTTGTATATTCTGAAAAAATTACTTGACAGCGGTTATTCAGTCAAGGCACTCAGGTATAACTCACCGGTGCCGGAAGCACTCGAACCTTATCAATCGAAAATTCAATGGATCCGGGGTGATATCCTTGATCCAGAGATCCATTTTGAGTTACTTTCCCAGTGTAAAGCGGTAATTCATGCAGCTGCATTGGTATCCTATGCCGCAGCTGACAATAAAATACTGGACCTGATCAACCGGGAAGGTACTGCACGATTAGTCTATGCAGCACTCAACTTTCCGGGAATACGCTTTATTCACTTGAGTTCCATTGCCGCACTTGGCGAAGGACTTGACGGAAAAACCATTACCGAAAAAGAACCCTGGCGTTGGCTTAAACACCGTACCGCTCCCTACAATCTCAGTAAGTTTGCCGCTGAAACTGAAGTATGGCGTGGCTTTGCAGAAGGACTTAACGGAATCATCCTGAATCCGGGCCTCATCCTGGGAAGCGGATTCAAGCCCGGGGGGAGTGCTTCAATAATTCCGCGTTTATTGAAACTCAAACCATTTTATACCACCGGAGGTACCGGCGTGGCAGATGTAAGGGATGTGTCGGATATTGCAGTAAAAATGCTTGAACACCACGCCAATCATGAAAGATACATTGTAACCGGGCATAATTTAACTTATCGCAGGTTGGCAGAAATAGTGGATCAAATTGCCATGCCAAATAACCGGCGACAACCCCTTCCCGGCTGGGCCGGTGAATTGGCATGGCGTATTGCCTCTTTTTGGTCTTTCATCACCCGATCCAGGCCCCAGTTTACCCGGCACAGTATCAGAGCAGCATCGCGATTGAAGACTTTTGATAACAGCAAAGTGACTCAGGCAGCCGGACATCAGTTCATCCTTCCTGAAAAAACTGTGGCCGACACCTTGCGTGATACCGGTAATTCATTGAAAAAGATGAACGGCACACCAACAATGTGGATGGATTATTGCAATACGAATGTTTTGGCGAAGCATTGAAACGCTAAATCAATTTGCTGTAATAATGAATGATCTGCTGATAGGCATGTTCGGGATCTTGCCCCCATGCAAATACGCCGTCTTCATGACCCGACATGGCCAGCAAACCTGCATTATCAATTCTACCGTCAATATTCAGTACCTGAATGGATGAAGCCATTTCGGGTGTGCCATAGGCTATACCCTCCGGTGTTGCCCTGCCTTCTTCATGCAAACGATACCACAACAACGCATTGTGAATGTGAATAACTGCACCTATTTCCTGGCGGTCTAATTGATAGAAGGCAGCATGAGTTATTGATTCGCTGGATGCTTTAACCGGGCCCCTGCAATGAAGTGAGTGCCGGTCAAATGATACATCATGAACCACAGCCAGTTGCTCAGGCCCTAAAACTTCGAGATGCCCGGTTTGTGTTCCGGTTATGAGAAACGGAAGCGGTTTTTCTTCCAGACGCACACTCAAGTTACCGTAACCCACCTGATTTTTGGCGTCAAAACCCACCCAACCCTGGCGGTAAACTTTGTTGCGAACTTCACAAAGCATACTTGCTTGCGGAAAATAGGGCAATGG